>BJHB01000188.1:0-6328 GCA_014191415.1 Chloroflexota bacterium | reverse complement strand
GAAGAACCCGTCGGCGAAGACTTCACGTCCGGACGAAAGCTTCAGGCCGAGAAGGTCGGTCCCCTTGCCGATATGGGCCGTGATCGGTTCGGTAATCACCTCGATGTTTCGCGCGGCTAGCGTTGCTAGGCGGGCATCGCTGAAATCCGGATCCGCGCCGTTCGTAAGAATGGTGATGTGACCGGTGAAGTCCTGGGCTCCCCGGGCAATACTCCAGGCAAAGTCGCCTGAAGCTACCACGGCGATGTGCTCATCTAGGTGCAAGTGACCATCGCACCTGATACACACGTGCCAGCCCTTCCGGTTGCCGGCATAACGGAAGAGGATCCGGTGGGTCTGGTAGAGGCGATCGGCACCTTCGGTGACGTCGATGTCTGGCCAGATGTCCTCGAAGCCACTCGCTACGACCAGCGACCGCGCGAGGAACCGTTCGGTCGTCAATTCTGTCCCGGACTTCAGTGCGCGCGTCGACGCTTCGATGGCAAAGAGGTACCCCGCCGGAGCGTGCACACCCTCGTCCGGATCCACGCGGGTCACGCGCAGGACCATCCCACCGCGCCGCCAAATGCCAACGTGGCGCGGCTTGCCTCCGATGGTGACCATTCTTCCGACTTGGGCACTCATCCATGCGGAGAGTGCCGTGGCGAGGCGTGGGCCCGTGATGCCGGGGAAGACCGGGGCATCCTGGAATTCGACACTTTTCGACCAGAATGCCCTGCCCTTGCGCTGGCTGACCGCCCCTGCCTCGATGACCAGTACCGACCGTGTCTGGTGGGCTGCCGAAACCGCCGATTGTGATCCCGCCGGGCCAGACCCGATGACCGCCACATCGAACACGGATGGCGGCGTCTGGGCTTCGTCCTTGTGGGCTTCGATCGGCGTGCTTGCTTCGGTCACCAGTGTCGTTCCTCTTTCCATGGGTCGGCATCGTTGTGGTACCCGTTCTGTTCCCAGAACCCTGGTCGGTCATCGGTGGTGAATTCGAGACCGCGCAACCACTTTGCGCTCTTCCAGAAGTACCGGGAGGGCACGACGAGGCGCAATGGCCACCCGTGTTCGGCGGTGATGTCATGTCCGTCGGCGCGGTGAGCCAGCAGGACATCCTCGTCCAGGATTGCCTCGAGGGGTACGTTAGCGGTGAACCCGGCTTCGGCATGAGCGATGACAAATCGCGCAGATGGCGTCGGCTGGACCAAATCGAGGATGTGCCGCATCGGCACGCCCTCCCACGACATGCCGAGTTTGCTCCAACGGGTCACGCAGTGGATGTCCGCGGTAGATTGAACCTGAGGCAGGGCCCGGAACGCCTGGTAATCAAGCTCAATCGGGTTTGCGACGCAACCCCAGACCTTGAACGACCAATTCTTTGGATCGAACCGAGGCACGGAACCGTAATGAAGGACGGGCCATCCGTTGGTGACGAACTGGCCGGGTGGCACTCGGTCACGCACAGGTTCAGGAGTGCGTTCACGCAAGGCGTCGATTTTGGTCTCATCAACTCCCTTGCCCTTGAGTTTGCCGGGCAATCGAAAGAACACAGGCATACCCTCCAGATGAAAAGTGTACGGCGTGAATCGTGCGAGTTGGAGGCATCGTTCCTGTCAACCGCCAGAGTTGCCAGTGCCAAAGGCAATCTGCAGCGAGTGGAGTGGGTGGCCCGTGGCCCGGTACCGATGCACGAGACCGTTGACGACCGCGACAGGGTTACACTGCGGGCAACGCCCGACCAGCGCAAGGCTGCTGTTCCCACTACCATACAAGTGAGGCAATTTCATGACGGCGATAGCTTCCGTACCGGCGGTTTCGAGCGACCCTTCCGAGCTCACAGGCACTCCAATTGCCCGGACGGGTGGAGAGATGATCGTCGACGCAATGATCGCCTCGGGCGTCAGGCACGCATTCGGGATTGCTGGCGTCCACAATCTTCCGCTTTACGACGCACTTTACGACCGTGGAAAGATCACCACATTCGTGACCCGGCATGAACAGGGTGCAGCGTTCATGGCCGATGGATATGCGCGCATTGCCGGAACTCCTGGAGTGGCCTTGGTAACGACCGGGCCGGGTCTCACAAATACGGTGACACCAATCGCGGGTTCATGGTCGGACGGGATCCCGGTCCTTGTGATCGGCACCGCTGGGGAAGTTCCCCTTCTCGGGAAGTACAAGGGATATCTCCACGAATACAAGGATCAGCATGGGGTCATGGACGCCGCTGCTGGTAGCCGCCTGGTGACGCGCACTGATGACCTCGAGACGGCGACGATTGAGCTTCTTGCCGGAATGCAGACGGGCCGCGCGAGACCTGCAGTGCTTGAAGTCCCGATTGACACGATGGCCGCGTCGGCGACCACCCGTCCACATGCCGCCCCGGCCCGTCCCCAGGTCCCGGTTCCGAACGCCGAAGCCGTGCGCCGGACTGCCATGATGCTGCGTCAGGCGACCCATCCCCTGATTTTTGCCGGAGGTGGGGTCGTTGCGTCCGGAGCGCATGTCTTGCTGCTTCGACTTGCCGAGCTGTTGCGTGCGCCGGTGTTGACTTCAATAAGTGGGAAGGGTGCGATCCCGGACAGTAGCCCGTGGGCCGCCGGTTGTACGTGGCGGACATCCTCCGGACCTGCCGACGGGTACCCAGATGAGTGGCGCCTGGCAGATGCGGGCATTGTCGTTGGCAGCCGCCTGACGGGGATGTCCACGCGCGCATGGCGACTTCCCTTGCCCCCGCGTCTCGCGCACCTGGACATTGACGCGTCCGAGATTGGCAAGAGTTACGCGGTTGAGGAAACGTTGGTCGGCGACGCGCGCGCCGGTCTGGAGATGCTGCTTGCCGAGCTTGAGCACCTCGGTGGGGATGGTGCATCGGTTTGGAAGTCAGAGCAGATCAAAGCCATTCGTGACGCCGACGACCGGGCGGGTGAAGAGCGCTGCGCTGATGCGCTGACGGTGGTCAGGCAGGTGCGGGAAGGGTTGCCAGAAGACGGCATCCTGGCGTGCGACCAGTCAATCGCGTGCTACTGGTCGGTGCGCCATTTCCGGGTTGAAGCGCCTCGGCGTTTCCTCTATCCAGCGGGATCCGCGGCGCTTGGTTTCGGGTTGCCGGTCGGGATCGGTGCCCAAGTTGCGGCACCAGACCGGCAGGTCGTTGTCCTGGCAGGCGACGGCGGGTTCCTGTTCACTGCGACCGAGCTTGCGACAGCAGTGCAGTACGACTTGCCGGTAACCATCATCGTCTGCAACGACAATGCGTACGGGATGATCAAGGCTTCGCAGGAGCGTCGCTATGGCGGACGGGTCATCGACACTGTTTTGCGGAACCCGGACTTCGTAGCGTTTGGGCGATCATTTGGGGCGCACGCGGAGAAGTTGGACGGGCCGGAAGAGATCGGTGATGCCATAAGGGCTGCCCGGCATCGCTCCGGACCGACCCTTTACTCTCTGGACATTGCACTCGAACCACCATTCCACTGAACGGTGAGTGGAATGGTGGCCGGAGCCAGATGGCTTATCCGCGGGTAAGGCCTTCATCTCTAGGATGGGTCTTCTCGAGGATGAGACGCTTGGCCTCAATGCCGGTGAAACCCTTGCGCTCGAGTTGGGTGCACCACGAAGCAAGCGTGCGTTTGGCGGGGAGACGGCGTGCGCGCTCGCGAGGTGGTGCTGAAACCGCGACGGTTGGAACCACCTTGCTGCTTCTGGCGGTGGTCGCCCGGCGTGCACGCTGCGGAGCCGATGCCTCGGGCGTCACGGGTTCGCTTTCGTTCGGAACCTCATGGCTGTCCATCACTAACTCCTTCATGTGTCCCAGTGACAAGAGGCATTCACGCGTCGCGTCAATGAAAGCATACGCATCTTGAGATGACAACGCGCGGGGCGGATCATGATACTGTCGCCGCGCGTCATGAGAGGGAATAGTTGACGAGAGCGTCAACACGCCGCAACTGCGATGAGACGCGGCACGCGGTTATCCAGATCAGGAGGACGGACTATGCCACGAACGCCCCGGGTCGCCATGGCCCCCCGACCCAAGAAGGAGCCGGTTGAAAGCGAGGAGCCGGCAGTCTCGAGCGATGCAGTCGCTGGGGACATGCGGGTTGCGTTCGCGGTCGAGATTGTCGGGACCTTCGCACTGATCTTCATCAGTGTTGGCGCCTTGGCGGTGACCCGTGCGAATGACGCGGTCGGCGCGGCGCTTGCGTACGGGCTGACGACAGCGGTCCTCATCGGCGCACTCGGACACCTCAGCGCGGCACTCTTCAATCCGGCGGTCGCACTTGCGTTTGCGGTCACGGGACGCATGACCTTCCGCGATGCCGGGATTGCGACAGTTGGCCAGGCGATCGGTGCCGTGCTTGGCGCGGCTGGAGTGGTGATTGCGTTCCCATCGGACATGATTCAGAAGGTGGCGAACGGGACCCCGGCGGTCGGACCGGGTGCAGGCGCATTTGGGGCGTGCGCGGCTGAGGCCGTTGCAACCTTCCTGATCACCATCGTTCTCTACGGCGCCTGGTTTGATCACCGCAACCGTTCCGCACTGGGTCCCTTGTATGCGGGTCTCGCGGTTGTGGCGGGAACGCTCGCCACGGCCGGGATCAGCGGCGGGATCATGAACCCAGCGCGATGGTTCGGCCCCGCGCTGTACAACGCAACCTACAGCGAGTTCTGGGTGTGGATCGTCGGCCCGTGTCTCGGCGCGATCCTTGCCGGCGTCGCATACCAGTTCGGGTTCCTGCGCGCACCTCGCGGCTGACAGATATTCCGTCAACCTGCAACCCACTACGTGGTGGCGCGTTTGGATGAGTGAAGTCCCAAAGGTGCGGCCACACTGCTGGGACTCGACCAAGAGGGGCCGTCGGTATCGCCAGTGCCGACGGCCCCACTGGCTTCTCGGGAACCCGGTTTCTGGTTCTCTTCTAGGTGTTCTTTGACCGAGACGCCTCGAACGCGGCGAGTGTTGAGGCATCTGGCGGATACGTGCCGATGATGCTTGCACCATCCCGCACCAGGTTGAGGATGAACCGCTCGCGCCGCTCTTGCTCGATTGCCCTTTGCCCGACCTCACTCGCGAGATGGCGAGGAATTACGATGACGCCGTCATCGTCTCCCACGATTGCATCACCCGGGAAGACCGACACCCCTCCGCAAGCTATTGGACGCTGAATATCCACTGGATGGTGGAGCGTCACATTCGTGGCAGCGTGGGTCCCTGCCGAGTAGGCCGGGAGACCTACAGCGGCGATCCCTTCGGCATCACGGAACGATCCATCAGTGACGATCCCGGCACCACCGCGGACCTTCATCCGGGTGACCAGAATGTTGCCGATGGTGCCCGCGTGGATCTCCTCGCGTGCGTCAATGACGAGGACGTCGCCGTGACCAATGTGTTCGATGCCGACGCGCTGAGCGTTGGTCAGGTTGTCGAACCGCCCCTCAAGAGCGTCTCCGTCGAGGTCTTCCCGCATGGGAATGTACCGCAGGGTGTATGCCTTCCCGACGAGGCGGGTGCCCCCGACAAGGGGTCTGACGCGACGCATGAACGGTGTGCGGATGCCGAACTTGAGGAGAACCGAGGTTAGCGTGGCCGTGCTGACCTGGGCGAGGGCTTCCATGGTCGCTTCTGGCAAGGGTTGACTGGGGGTTGGGTCAAAATTAGTGTTGGCGGGCGTACTCATAGGCGGGGAGTGTACTGCGGAAACAGGGCTCCCAAACCGTTGCGGCCGACCGCTAAATCACCGGATGCGGGTATCCGCGAATTGCTAGATCCATTGCGATTGCCGCCCTCCGGACATACTGGTCTGGGGACGGAATGAAATCATTCGCGATGATCTTGCCGCGTCTATTCGTTCCATTAGGAAGCCTGACGTGCGTCTTGACCTCGGCGTCAGTGCCCGTGATGAGGGTGACGAGTTCGCGGATCGTGATGAGTTCGATCGAAGCCACCTCATCCGGGTTCGGCGTGAACGCGTCGAATGGCAAGGCTGTCTGCCATAGGTACACGTCCTGGAACTCGTTGTCCAGTACGCCATCCCGATGGCCCCCGATACCGATCCTTGTTCCAAGCAGCCGAAGTTCCGTGATTGGCGCAACTTGACCGATCTCCTCGTCCATTTCCCTGATTACATCAGCAAGGACCTCACCGGCGGCGAAGTGGCCCCCAACGGAAACGTCGAGTCGGTCTGGCCAAGTGTCCTTCATCGAACCCCGCCGCTGAATGATCACGCTTGGTTCGGGCTCGCCGGTGCTGACGATCACCCAGCAATGGAAGGCCCTGTGCCAGTCGCCGTCCCGATGGACGAGCTTTCTCGGTTTCGTCTCGCCAGTCTGTCGTCCG
>BJHB01000187.1:0-6339 GCA_014191415.1 Chloroflexota bacterium | reverse complement strand
GGTGGCGCGGGGTTTCCGACTGGAGGGAAGTGGGGAGGAACGAAGCGCAATCCCGGCCCCCGGCACCTGGTGGTCAATGCAGACGAGTCTGAGCCGGGTACGTACGGCAACAGGTATGCAATCGATGCAGACCCGCATGGACTGCTCGAGGGCATGCTAGTCTGCTGCTTCGCGGTCGGTGTCCAGCAGGCGTACATCTACATCCGGGGCGAGAACCTGTACGGCGCGGAAGTGCTTGAGCATGCCATCAAGGAGGCCTACGCGGCTGGCTACATCGGCAAGAACATCCTCGGCAAGGAGGGTTTCAATGTCGATATCTCGGTCACGCGTGGAGCTGGCGCATATGTGTGCGGTGAGGAAACCGCGCTCATGGAGAGCCTTGAAGGCCGTCGTGCCCAACCTCGCATCAGGCCCCCCTTTCCGATCGAGGTTGGTGGTGGCTTGTTCGGGCGTCCCACGGTGGTGAACAACGTGGAGACACTTATGTGTGTCCCACATATTCTGGTTCGCGGAGCGGCGTGGTTTGCAAGCATCGGTGCGCCGGCTTGTCCGGGTCCGAAGCTGTATACGATCTCCGGGCATGTCAATCGTCCCGGCGTGTATGAACTGCCGATGGGCACCACGCTGTACGACCTGATCTACAAGTACGCCGGTGGCATGAAGCGGAACCAGAAGGTGAAGGCGGTAAGTCCTGGGGCGCTTGCGTGCCAGCTGCTGCCCGGGACGGACCTCAACGTGCAGATGGATACTGCGACCCTGACGAGGCCGCCTCACTGGCATCCGCCGTTTGGTCCGGTGGGGTTTGGTGCGGGGGGAATCATCGTCTATGGCGAAGAGACCGATATCGTGCAGGTTGTTGCACGGGCGGCCGGGTTCTTTGCCCGGGAGAGTTGTGGAAAGTGCGTGCCATGCCGAGAGGGCACTCACTGGATGCAAGATGTGTTGGGACGGATTGCGCATGGACACGGGCGTCCGCGCGACCTCGGCATCCTCGAGGATGTCACGCGAAACATCGGTGGTCGCAAGACGCTGTGCGCCCTTGGTGACTTCTCGGTCAACTCGGTTGCGTCTGCATTGAGGCTCTTCCGGCCTGAATTCGAGGCGTACTGCAACGGGCACGCGAGGTCTTCTGCTGCCGGGTCGGGAGTCCCGGTCGCAGCTGGTTAGCAGCGAACCCATCAGTCCTGATCTAGTTCCATCCTGGGCGTTTGGCATTCTCATTCTTGAGTTTGCCGGTGATCGGGAAGGCCACCCGGACCATCATGTGACAGAGAGTGCGTGAACGATGACCGCAAGTCCGCCGCCCGCAACCGTGACCCTGACCGTTGATGGCTACGAAGTGACCGTGCCCGCGGGAACGCTCGCGGTAGAAGCTGCCCGGGCCGCGGGCGTGGACGTGCCGGTCTTCTGCTACCACCCGAAACTGTCCCTTGCGGGCGCATGCAGAATGTGTATGTGCGAGATTGGCATGGCGTCGCCTCCGGGCCAGCCTCCCCGGCCTCCCGCGATGATGACCAGTTGCACGACCCGTGTTTCGAACGGGATGACGATCAACACGATGGCCCCTGGAGCCTTGAAGGCACGAGAGGGCGTCATTGAATTCCTGCTCATCAACCATCCGCTCGACTGTCCGGTGTGTGATGCGGGCGGTGAGTGCCCGCTCCAGGACAATTCGCATGCATGGGGGCCGAAGGAGAGCCGCTTCGAGGAGCAAAAGCGACTGGCTCGCAAGGGCGCAGCTCTTTCGCCACTGGTGGTCCTTGACCAAGAGCGATGCATCGTGTGCTTCCGATGCACGCGATTCATGGATGAGGTGCCGGGGGAGGCTGAGCTCTCCTTCTTCAACCGCGGGTACACCTCACAGTTGCGCACCGTTGGCGACGAGCCGATGAAGTCCCGTTTCCAGGGAAACATCATTGACCTGTGTCCATGCGGAGCGCTCACGAGCGAAACCTACCGGTTCAAGGCGCGACCGCAAGACCTTGACCATGCGGACAGCGTGTGTGGACAGTGTCCCGTGGGATGCAACGTCATGTTGGACACGCGTTCAAACGAGGTAGCTCGCGTGCGTCCCCGCCAGAACGAGGCAGTCAACGAAATCTGGATTTGCGACAAGGGCCGGTTCGCCCATCACTACACGTCATCGCCAAACCGGCTTTCGGGGCCCTCAGTTGCAGGTGACGGAGGTGAATTGCGCACTTCCAGTTGGGCCGAGGCACATGGGAGTGCTGCGGTGCGCCTTCAGGCGGTCAAGGAGAAGCATGGTGGCGCCGCCATCGGCGTGATCGGTGGGCGTAACCTGACCAATGAGGATGCATACGCCCTTGCGAGGTTTGCTGCCGAAGTTCTGGAGACCCCGAACGTCGACTTCCGGGTCGGTGCCGAGACGGCAATGGCAAATCCGCTTGCACCATTTGGCTTGAACGCCTTCAACACGACCCTCGCTCAGGCCGAGCGTGCCGGAGCCATTCTCCTGATTGGCACGGACGTCTACGACGAAGTGCCGGTGCAGTGGCTGCGTATTCGCAAGGGAGCGAAGGCCGGGGCCAAACTCATCGTTGCGAACCCGCGGGCGACCGAGGCAGACAGGATTGCCTTCCAGCGGCTGAGGCATCGTCCAGGAAGCGAGGTCGCCCTTGTCACCGGCATCCTCGCCGCCCTTGTCGAAACCCCGCCGGTCGATGGTGAAGGGGTAGCCCGCGACCTTTCCGGCCTTTCAGACGCTATCGGCGGAACTACGGTGGAGGTGGCGGCACGGCACGCCGGAGTGAAGCCTGAGTCGATCCGAGCTGTCGCGGCGACCCTGGCTGGTGCGAAGAACCCACTGGTGTACGCGGGTGCACGGTTGGCTATCCGTCACGATGCTCCGTCACTCGGTACGGCGCTGGGGAACCTGGGACGCGCACTCGGGTATCCCGAATGCGTGAATTTCTTTGTGGAAGGCGCAAATGGCCGTGGCGCCGAGTTCGCCGGACTTGTCCCCGGGGATGGCGGAGTGCCTGCGGGGGAGATCATCGCGCGCGCTGCGTCGGGCCAGATCAAGGCACTCTACCTGGTTGGCGAGAACATTCTTGCCACCCACCCTGATCGTGCGCAGGCACTTGCGGCACTTGAAGCCGCCGACGTTGTGGTGGTGCACGAACTCTTTGCGACCGAGACTGCCTCGCATGCGGACGTGGTATTCCCCGCGGTCAGCATTGCAGAGAAGGATGGGTCCATCACGAATATCGAAGGACGCTTGCAACGGATTTACCAAGCAGTGCGACCGTCACAGGACCGGTTGCCTGACTGGAGGATCCTGAGTGACCTTTCAGGCGAAATGGGTCTCGGGCTTGGCTACGTAGCAACGTCAGAAGTAACGCGTGACTTGCTCGCCGATATTCCGGCATACGCCAGTCTGGGTGGCAAACTGCCCGGAAGTGAGGGGGCAATTACCCGCGAACCGGCCGACGCGGTTCACTCGGACACTTGGCGGGCGATTGCGCCCGTTCCCGTTTTTGAACCGGGTGACGGTCTTACCTTGATTACCTGGAGCGAACTCGTTGGCAACGAGACCATCGTTGCCGAAACCCCCGAGCTGCTGACCACCGTCCCCGAAGCATACGTGGAGATCAACCGCGACGACGCGTCCCGGCTTGGCCTTGTGGACGGGACGCAAGTCGAAATCCATGGTCCGGGTGGTGCGGTCGAGCGCGTACTGCGGGTAAATGGCCGTGTCCCTGCTGGTGTGTGCTTTGCCCCCGACAACTTGGGATCGCCGCGCATCAATGCGGTTGCCCGCCACGGTGCTGCATTCACCGTCGTGACACTATCCCCTGTTCAGGAGGCAGCCTTGATTGGCGGCCGATGATGGCACAGACCTCCCTTCCAAATGCGTTGAGCACAGCCACGTCCGTCGAGGCCGGGTATCCTCACCGGCGCCACGTGAAACGCATCGGCGAAATGGTGAGGCCGATTTGTGGCGGCGCTAACTGGGGCATCCTCGCTCGCGACGCATCCCTCTCAAATGCCCGATGAAACGATAATGGACGGATTATTTGGCCTCGACGGCGCGACCTGGGACATCATCCTGGCCGTCATAACCGCACTGATCAAGGCGTTCGTCATCGTGAACGGGCTCCTGCTCGCGTTTGCGTACATGACATTGACCGAACGCAAGGTCCTCGGCCGGATGCAGGCGCGATTTGGCCCGAACCGGGTCGGTCCGTTCGGGCTTCTGCAACCGATTGCAGACGGTATCAAGCTTGCGTTCAAGGAAGACGTCACACCGAGGCAGGCGAACTTCTGGGTCCACATGGTTGCTCCGATGATGGCGCTCATCCCCGCGTTGATCATTTTCGCGGTCATTCCTCTTGGACCGGAGATGCGGATCCTTGGCCAGCCGTGGACCTGGTACGTCGCAAAAATCAACGTCGGCTACCTGTACGCGACCGCCATTGCCTCGGTGGGCGTATACGGGCTGGTTCTTGCCGGTTGGGCATCGAACAGCAAGTACGCGCTGCTGGGCGGGCTCCGAGCTTCGGCCCAGGTGATCAGCTACGAGCTGGCCCAGGGTTTGGCAGCGATGACTGCCCTGGTGCTCGCTGGTTCATTGAACCTGTATGAGATCGTGAACCAGCAGGTTTCCAGCGGCTTGCCGTATGCCCTGTACCTCCCGTTCGGGCTCATTGCATTCGTGATCTACGTGGTTGCCGGTGTCGCGGAGTCGAACCGGGCTCCATTTGACATGGCCGAGGCCGAAGGCGAACTGGGTGCCGGCTTCCATACCGAGTACTCAGGATTCAAGTGGTCGATGTTCTTCATGGCCGAATACGTGAACATGATCAACATCTCTGCCTTGGCTACGGTCCTCTTCCTTGGGGGCTGGTGGCCGATTCCTACCGACGCCCCGGGCTTCATCCAGGGTCTCGGACCGGTCGTCTTTCTCATCAAGATCGGCGCCTTCATGTTCATGTTCATCTGGTTACGCGCGACGTTTCCAAGACTTAGGTTCGACAGGCTGATGTCGCTTGGCTGGAAGGTTCTGCTACCGATTGCACTCGTGAACTTGTTGCTGACTTCAGCTGTAGTGGCACTATGGCCGTTGGGGGTTTGGCCGTTCGCGCAGTAGCGGATGTTGTTGCGCACGGGCAGGTGGGGAGCACCTCGATTGACGACCTGTTGGTCCGCCGAGGTTGCTGGTGGTTGTTCCGGGATACGAGAGGAGAGAAACCGTGGCGTTTGTGGAAGTGAAGTCTCCGCCCCCGCCGGCAAATGCGCTGTCCGGGGCGGTGGCTGATGTCACCGCACTCGCGCGCGGTCTGGGTGTGACGCTGGGCTATATGTTCCAGAAGCCCGTGACGATCCAGTATCCAGAGGAACGGCCTCGGATTTCGGCACGCCATCGTGGACGGCACGAGCTTGAGCGCCATGACAATGGTCTGGAGAAATGTGTCGGGTGCGAGCTGTGCGCGCTTGCTTGCCCGTCGAAGGCAATCTTTGTGGAAGGTGCCGAGAACCCGCCAGACGCACCGGTGTCAATCGGGGAACGGTACGCCAAGACATACATCGTGAACATGATCCGCTGCATCTTCTGTGGCTTCTGCGTGGAGGCGTGCCCGACTGAGGCACTGCAGTTGAAGAAGGTGTTTGAACTGGCCGACTACACGCGCGAATCGATGATCTACAGCAAGGAAACGTTGCTCGCACCCGCGCCCAAGCGCGAGGCGACCGACTCGTGGATGCCCGGCTAAGCAGGCCGGAAGTTCTCGGCAGGAAGCTACGATGGAGTTTGTCGTCTTTGCAGTTTTTGCAGCGATTTCGGTCACTGCGGCGCTTTTCATGGTGCTGCAGCGGAATGCGATGTACAGCGCCCTGTTCCTTGTGCTGAATTTCTTCTGTTTTGCGGTGTTCTTCATCCTGCTTGGCGCGTACTTTCTTGCGGTGGTGCAGGTAGCGGTCTATGCGGGCGCAATCATGGTGCTGATGCTCTTTGTGATCATGTTGCTCAACGTTGCGTACCCCGAGCCGCTCGACAAGGTATTGGGGTTTCTTCGTCCTTTCGGCGTCGTGACTGCGGTGGTCTTCGCGGTGGTCCTGGCCGGCGTGGGGCTGGCGAGCAAGATGGGCGACAACGCATCGATACTGCCCACCATCGCGGACCCGTCATCTGGTGCGGGCATCATGCTGAAGGGTGTCGGGGCCGCTGAGGCCGGGCACGTGCAGGAGGTTGCAGCGACTCTGTTCTCACGGTACCTATTTCCATTTGAAGTAACGAGCGTGCTGCTGCTCGCCGCGATCCTTGGGGCGTCGGTTCTCGTTCGCACGCGGACTGACCACGCATGAGCATTCAACTGACAG
>BJHB01000186.1:0-6345 GCA_014191415.1 Chloroflexota bacterium | reverse complement strand
GTTCGCACCTTTCGTTGATCGGCATCGAGATCATCGTGGCGTCCATCGGTGGCGTCTCGGAAGCATCAACCGTGATTTGCGCCGATTACTGGCTGGCTCCGGCAGTCCCGTCATTCGCCCGGGGGCACAGTAAGCCTCCAGGTGCCTTCAATTCGTTCCAGCCGCGCAACGACCCTTTCCGAGGGCGCGCCACCCGTCCAGAAGAAGAATGGTTCAGGCGATCGAGGGCGTGAACTTGAGACTTCAACCACCGCTTCGTCACCGGAAATTCTGGCCCCGGCAATCGTTGAACGGGGAGAACTGCCGTCCCTTGTCCTGGTCATGCGCCGAAGGAAGTCGTCTCTGGTCTCGCGGGCTTGTGTGCGGGGAGCGAGCAGCGGCCATGCATCCTCCGGTCTCCCGTCGTCAATTGCCACCAGCCATGCACGGGTAACCCCTTCTGGAGAAGTCGGGTCACTCGTCACTCCAGGACGAACTGCCGGCGACCGGATCATGACGACTGCGACGACGACAAGCGCCAAGACCGTAACACCGATCCATCCCGTGAACCGATCCATGCCTTTGCTTTCCGCGGGTGGCACGCTTCCTTCGGATCTCCACAGTCCATGGTAGCCCCGAATGACCGGAGACTTGCCGGATAAGGGACGTGTCTGGCACCCGACCCGGTATCTTGATGGGCCACAAGCATGGACTGGTGTTCACAGGCCTGACCGACGTCCTGGACTACCATTCGCGAAATAGCACCCCCCAGGATGAGAACGTGACCAGAAGCCTGACCCGCCGCCTTGCGATCCTGCCGATGGTGGTTGGGTCTGTCCAGAAGAGCGATTTCCGGGGGGCCGTGTTTGGTAGCGGGTACATGCTCCGGTCGCTCATTGAGACCCGACTTTACGATGAAGTGCATTTTTTTGCGCCGTTGCTCGCACACCAGGGTGCTTACGAGCGGATGGTCGCGGATGTCCCGTGGTTGCGGTCGGTCAGAGTGTCGGTTCACCAGATGCTTCACCTCCACAAGGAGGTTGTTACCCATGATTACGACCTGGTGTTTGCGCCGACGTTCTCCCCGGAGGTCGCCGGTCTCGCGGCCCTGAGGAAGGCGACTGGGACCGATTTCCGGATTCTTTCGGTGATCTATTCGATCAGCTACCCCGATACCGAGACAGCGATGTTGCTGAACATGCACGCACCGCTGCGCGATGACGACTTGCTCAATTGCACAAGTGAATCCGGGTTCAGCATCATGCTGGCCCTTGCCGGACACCTGAGAAAACGGTTTGGTGTGCCACTTCCCCTGAAGTTGGACATGGCCGTGGTCCCGTACGGGATAGATACCGAGGAGTTCTGCCCCGGTGACCGAGATCAAGCCTGCGCCTTTCTTGGTCTGGATGCGGGGACCCGGTACATCCTCAGCCTCGGCCGGTTTTCGGTTGTCGACAAGTTCGACATCGGGCCAGTCATCGAAGCCTTCGTGCGGGCGCGCCAAAGACTAGGCGGGTCGTGGAAATTGATCCTCGCCGGGGCGGCGGCGCATGGCACGTACCTGGAGTGGGTGAAGTTGCTGCTGATGCGTCGCGGGATTGACGATGTGGTGATCATTCGGCCCGATGTCAGTGATGCTGAGAAGGTCGCCCTCTATCGCGCGTCCGACATCTTCGTGGCTCCCAGCGATAACCCGCAGGAGACTTTCGGGCTGACTGCGATAGAGGCGATGTCCTGCAACGTTCCGGTCGTCGCCGCCGATTGGGATGGCTACAAGGAGTCCGTCGTCCATGGTGAGACAGGCCTCAGGGTCCCGACGTACATGCCCAGGTTCACTTCGATCCTTCCGGATCGAAAGCTGATCGACAATTCCTTGATGCACTTGCTGGTCGCTCAGACTGTGGCAGTTGACGTCGCGCGACTTGCGGAGGCGATCATCCTGCTTGGGAGCGACGAACCCTACCGATTGCGTCTTGCGGAGGGGGCGCGACAACGGGCGACGAATGTCTACGATGTCCGACAGGTCGGTGCAGCGCTCAGGCACGTCCTGACGATCCGTGAGATGATGGCCGCCGAAGGTAACGACGCCACCGGAGACGCCGGTGAGACCCTTGACAATCTTGTGCCTGTCACGTCAGATGCCGCGTCGCTTTGGGACCTGTTCGGGGATTTTTCGACCCGAAGTCTGGTCGGCGCCGACACACTCGTGACTTCGGAATATGGAACGGCAGGGCTCGCTGAAACGCTCCCTGTCTACTTGACACCTGAAATGGAGGAGCTTCTCTATCTCGACCTTGTGCGGCCAATTTGCCGCGCTTGCGTCACCGCGTCGCCACTAGAAGGCGTGCGCGCTGCCCTCCTGATGTCCGGGCGTGACCCGGATCGCGTGGACTACACGATCTATTGGGCAGTCAAACAAGGATTGCTTGACGTCAATCCCACGTAAAGCCACCTGGGAGGATTCCGGGGCTCAGTCTCTGTCGCGATCGCGTGGCGCCGGATGTTCTATCCCGTGCCTGGCCTACGCGAGGCTGACGGTTCCCCCGACTGGCGGAAGCAGGAGTTCGTCGCTTCGATATCCGGAAGCGGCACCGGCTTCAGCGAAGCGCCTTGGTGGTTCGAAGTTCGGTTCAGTTGATAGGGAGATTGTGCCCCAGTGCATGCCAAGGAGGCGCGACGCATTGATGTCGCGTCCCAGGCGCACCGCTTCTTCCGGCGTGCAGTGAACCGCGGCCATCATTGACGCAGGCATGTATGCCCCGATGGGCACGAGTGCGACGTCATACGGTCCACCTGGGGCGACACGTTCACGGAACACCGGGCCGAAGGCGGTATCGCCCGCAAAATAGATTCGACGGGTACCCGTGGTTATCGAGTAGCTGTTCCAGTTGGACTTGTTTCGGTCAAACAGTCCACGGCCGGAGAAGTGGATCGCCGGCAGTGCGGAGATCGACACGCCCTGAACCACGGTCGTTGCTCCCCACGGCAATTCTGTCACGGTCCCGAACTGCCACACGCTCATCCGATCGCTAAGTCCTTCTGGCACTATCGCGGTCATTCGCGCCCGGTTTGGCAAACCGTCCAAGGTCGATGCGTCCATGTGGTCGTAGTGGTTGTGCGAGAGCAGGAGGATGTCGGTCTGACCAAAGTCAGCGGGTTCAAACGGTGTAGCAACAAACTTGCGAGGACCAATCCCGGGCACTGGCGACGCAAACTCCGTCAAAAATGGGTCTAATAACAGTCTTACTCCGTTGACCTGGAGCGCGAATCCTGCGTGACCGAGCCAGGTCACCTGATCACGAGCGATCCCACCGCTCTGTAGGGAATCGACGGCTTCAGGTCGTGTCAGGACGTGACCGGCTCGGGGCAGGTTGTCCTCGGCTGGTGGCCGTATGCGGAAGAAGCCTGAGACGGCGCTAAAACCTCTTTCGCGCAATGGGCTACCGGGCGGGTTGGCGAACACCGGTCCTGCGCCGGACACCCGGCGGGCAATCTCGAGCGACGCTGCGATGCCGGTTATGCCCGCGACTGCTCGCATGACACGCGACCGACTGACACTACTCATCCAAATCGCCGTGACGTGCTTCTGGGCCGGCGCCCCGATCACGATAGGTGCCCGATGTTCGTTTGAAGCTACCCATGGGCGATGAGGCACGCGGGTCTCCAAAAACCGTGTCAAGCAAGTACAAGGGCCTACCTTTGACTTCGTCGTAAATCCGCCCCAGATACTCGCCTATGACGCCGAGGAAGATCAGTTGGATCCCTCCGAGAAAGAGGACACTGACCAGTGTCGTTGCTTGACCAGTGAGTTCGTGTCCGAGGAAGATGCGGACGAGAATTGCCGCCAGCACTCCAACCAAGCTCAGACCGGCGACGAAAAAACCCGCATACGTCGCAAGCTGGAGCGGGAGGTACGAGAAATTGGTGATGCCGTCAATTGCAAGACGGGCCATCTTTCGCAGCGGATACTTTGTCTCGCCGGCATGCCTGGCGGCTCGCGCGTACTGCACCGCGGTCGTGCGGTATCCAATCCAGGCCGCCATTCCCCTGACGAATCGGTGATGCTCGCGCATCGACCGCAGGGCGTCCGCCGCCCGGCGGTCCATGAGGCGGAAGTCCCCGGTATCAAGGGGAATATCGACATTTGCAATGCTTCGGATCAGTCGATAGAAGGCCGAGGCGGTAGTCCGCTTGAACCATGTCTCACCGACCCGGGCAGACCGCATGGCATACACCACCTGGAACCCGGACTTCCACTGGGCGTACAGATCGGCAATTACCTCAGGCGGGTCCTGAAGGTCTGAATCGATGACCACTACAGCGTCGCCTCGGGCATAGTCCAGACCCGCGGTAATCGCAATCTGGTGCCCAAAGTTGCGCGAGAAGATCAGCGCCCGTACCCGCGGATCCGAATTGGAGAGTGCCTCCATGACTTCTCGGGATCCATCTGCACTCCCGTCATCGATGAGCACGAGTTCCCATCGTTCGACCAGTGCGTCCAGGACGTTACGGCATCGGGCATAGAAGAGCGGAAGCGTCTCAGCTTCATTCCACACTGGAGCGACAACCGACAACTGTGGTGCCAGATCCGCCGGGATCGCGCCGCCTTGTCCGACGTCCATAGCCATGTCAGCGTACCGTACTGGTCTGACGAGTGGACCGCCCACATCCCGTACTGATGCGCGCGACCTTCAGACAAGGATTGCCCACGTCGAGCCGAATGCATCGCGTATTGCCCGTGGGTCGCCCATCCAGGGAGTTGGGTTGTAAATCAGCAGGAGATCAGAAGGCGGCAAGTCCCGGATGTCCTGGATCGAAGCCGTCCGGATCACCCTTCCCGGTTCAATTGTGAACCCGCCAAGCAACAGGACTAATGCCCAGGTTGACAGGCGTTCGCCGTCGTCGGTTGACGCGCAGAGAACCGCATGCTTCCTCCAGTGGGGATGCATTGATGACAGGAATGCCGTTGCATAGCCTCCGCCATCCGGGGTCTCGCAGACAGTCGTGTCGGCGTCGAGACGTACTTCGCGCAGGCTTCGGAGCATCACCCCGGGGAGTTCCATGCCGAGTGCAAGTACTCCGAGCTCGTATGCGACGAGAGGCGCCTCTTGTTCGAGGTGTTGTGCTCTCACCCAGGTGATGTAGTCTCCACACGCACGCTCGTCAATTGCGTGGCGTTTGGCAACCGAGATTGCATCAAGAATGTCGCGCCCGACAAGGGCCGGTGCGCTCAAGGCCAATGTTTCCAGGGTCAAGGCCAAGGCGGCCCCCAGTCGGGCGGGTTGGGTATCCGCGGTGACAAGGCCAAGGAGGTGGCACGGGATCCATCCACGTGCTTCGGCAACGACGTTGCACATCAGGGCGAAAGCAAGCCTCCGGGCGGTGCCCGGTTCTGGATGCATGCGGGCAATGAATTCCGGCGTCACCGGCGTGGTGTGACGTCGCCCGGCCGAACCGACCGGTCTGGGCCATAGCCGACATCGCTCAGGGCGTCTGCGACGTCGGTTGCGGTGGTTGCAGTCGGGTCAATCCGGATGGAAATCCACCCAGTGGAGGCGTCGATGGCAAGGTCGACAATTCCAGGGACAAGTGACAGTTCTGACGCAATCAGTGCCTCGGCGGTTGTCGCACAGCAACTGGTTCCGACCGCTGGTCGCTCCAGGAGGTCCGGTAGGAACCACGAGAGCAGGTCTGCTGCCTCTGAACCCGACGCGTTTTCAATCAAGGGAGACGCCTGTGCTTGTGCCGTGCTGACCATGCGTGAAGTGTAGGCGGTGGGAGGTGCCATCGCATGCCAGACCCGATGGGGTTCCTGCGACTAGTCCGGTAAATCAATCTTGAATGAAACGCCGTCGACCCCTGTCGACCCCGAGCACGCCTACTCCGATCCCGGCAACATTCGCGATGATGGGCATGATCCGCGTTTCCAGGTCCCTTCTTGGCAGGCGGACAAGTTTGTCAACCGCAAAAAGGGGTCCGTTGTGCGCGGTGAACCCGCCGTACGATGCCAACACCGTTTCAATCACTGGGACCATCACTGCTGGATCTGGCACCCATCTCGCTAAGCGCCCGCTTAGCGGGTGGCCTTGGGATTCGAAGAGTAGATCATCAAATCCCAGTTGGGTGGCGGGCACGTCGATCCTTAGCGGGAGGTCGGCTTCGTGTGGACGCAGGTAGCAAGAAACGATCGCCGGACAGCCTCGGAGCATGTCTGGCGCGAGGGTGGTAGTCACAGGGAACTGTGAGGCGTCAAGGATCAAAGGCCAACTCCAACCGGCTCCCATTGAAGCCAATACCTCGCCATCTCCGGGCCGCGGAACGTCGGCATCGTACTCTCCAGTCGGGCCACCAGACCGCACGTCGGGC
>BJHB01000185.1:0-6348 GCA_014191415.1 Chloroflexota bacterium | reverse complement strand
TGGCGGGGCAACCGTCCTTGACGCCGCCATGAATACCCGGGGCGTACGTGAACGCCTCCGGAAGATGGTCGTCGCAAGCAGCATGTCCATCTACGGCGAAGGCGCGTACCAGTGTCCCGACCACGGAGTCGTTGCACCAAAGCTGCGACCCTTGACCCAACTTCAGCAACACCGATGGGCAATGGAGTGTCCGCAACCCGGATGCGGCAAGGTGGTCACGGCCACGCCGACCACCGAGGAGAAACCCCTCCAGCCCCTCTCGATTTACGCAATTGGCAAGCGTGACCACGAAGAGATGTTCCTGTCAGTCGGGCGAGCCTACTCCATCCCCACGGTCGCCTTGCGCTACTGGCAGGTCTACGGACAACGACAGGCCTTGTCAAACCCATACACCGGGGTGGGTGCCATTTTCTGTTCGCGGATCCTGGCTGGCAATGCACCGCCGGTCTACGAGGACGGCGGCCAGTTGCGCGACTTTGTCCACGCCAAGGACATCGCCCGCGCGAATGTCCTTGCATTGGAAAGCACGACCGCAACCGATCATGCCATCAACATTGGTACCGGAAACCCCATCAGCATTGCGGACGTCGCCTGGACGCTCATCAAAGAGATGGGTGCGGACCGCGACGGCATGACCCCGAACGTACTGAACGAGTTCCGTCCTGGCGATACCCGCGACTGCTTCCCGGACATCTCCCTAGCGCGTGAACTGCTCGGGTACCAACCGCAAATCACGTTCGCCCAAGGCGCAACAGAACTCGTCGGTTGGGTGAGAGAGCAACGTGGCCTCGCGGTTGACCGCTTTGAAGTCGCCCAGAAGGAGCTTCGGGAACGCGGACTGGCTACCGCACCGTAGGTAGGCGGCCTATCCGGCGGGACGGACGGCATCCGCCGCCCCCCGCCGCAACGCCGCCATTTTCAACACTGCATCGCGCGCCGTGTTCGCAAGTGCGGCCCACGGACCCCATGCCGGGGTCCCGCGGTGTACGTTTGCCTGAGTCCTCGCCAACCGATGAAGCTCGTTACCCGCGCGGTGTGCGATAGCTGCGAGGATGACCGCCGCCTCTTCTGGTGGGACCAATGTGGTCAGCCTGGCAATCTCGGCAATCACCGCATCCGGCACGACACCCGGCGACGCCTTCGCGACGTCGGGTGGGTCAACTACCGCGTCGTCTTCACCGGACGTCATCTGGACCTCCCGCAACCACTAGAGTGCTTGCCTCCCGGCAAAACCGCTCTCTAGCGTGTGCCAGTGCGTGATCCTCGTCTCTCCCGCCTTCCAGCAAAGATAGATCTCTTGGCCGTCTCGCAAGCTCCTGAAGTCGACCAGACCCATCGGCACATCCTTGAGCTCGCAACCGAGGGCCTGTAACTCGTCGAAGGCCGCCTGGATGATCTCAATGAAGTGGTCCGCGTCATTCATCAAATGGAAGAGACGCTTGCCGTGCAAATTTGCCTCACTGCCATCCGGGTCTGCCACCGGAGAAGCACCAGGGTTCTGGAGGTTTGCCTGGACCTGAGCCAACTGAGCGGCCGTTCGCTGCAAGCGCGTCACCAGTCGCCCCACCCGGGGAACCAGCGCGTTGGCCTCGTCAAGCGAGAACAACCGGCGCCGGGTAGGAGTGGTCTCCATCGTTCTCTCGTCAGACATGCATGCTCCGCGTGCCATATCGTACTCGTTCGCCGCCGCAGTATCGTCCGTCCCAAACGGGAACCTCGCCGCAACCCTCAGCTATCATTGGCCGTACGTAGCAGTGGCAGACCCTGCGTTCGAGGCCTTCGTCCGGCCGCGGACCAAATCTCGACCATCGTCGGAGAACCCGAACAGGTATGGATACGGCCCGCGACTTCAAGGTGGTGGCCATTGGCGGGGGGGTGGGTGCCTCCCAAGTCATGCTTGGCCTTCGTCAGTACACCCGGTTCCAAACCGGCGTGATCTCGGTGATGGATTCCGGCCGTTCAACCGGGGTAGTGCGGGGGGCATTTAACGTCCCGGCTCCCGGAGACATCCGGAACGCGATCGTCACCTTGTCTCAAGCCGAGCCCGTCCTCAAGGACCTGTTTCAACATCGCATGGTCGGCACCCGCCTTGACAACTTCAATGGCGTCGCGTTCGGCAACCTCTTCCTCGCGGCACTCACTCAGATGACCGGAAGCTTTGAACGGGCCGTTGTCGAGCTCAATCGCCTGCTGAACCCTTTCGCCGAAATTCTGCCGGTCACGCTCGACAATACTCATCTGTGCGCCGAACTCGTTGATGGATCAATCCGCTACGAGGAAGTCAGTGTCCGAGGGATCCAGAAGCCTGCGATCCGCCGGGTCTACCTTCGCGATGACGGCGTCCAGGCGTACGGTCCGGTCACTGAAGCGATCAAGGCCGCGGACTTGATCACGATTGGTCCCGGCAGCCTGTTCACCACGGTGATTGCCTGCCTGATCGTGCCGGGGATACGGGAAGCCATCGAGCATGCCCGCGACCGTGGCGCAACCGTCGTCTACGTGTGCAATACAACCACGCAACCCGGCCAGACCGACGGAGTGACCATCTCAGACCATATCGCCGAGATTGTCGGTTATCTGGGCCCTGGGAACCTTGACTACAGTCTGATCAACACCGGTGTGCCCGCCGCTCACGTGATCGAGCGGCACCGACGTGACGGCCTCAACCTCCTCACCCTTAGCGCAGAGGAACTCCGGAAGATCAACGACTTCGGTGTGGAGGTCGTCGCGACCAAACTCATAGAAGATGCTTCAGAAAGCCGGTCGCTCTGGAACAAGGTGGATACGGTCCGCCACGATCCAACGCGGGTCGGACTCGAACTCGCAGGTCTTGTGGCCGCCGTCGCAGCCGTTAGGGCCAGTGCCACACAGGTGGTCCGTGGCGCCGCGGAGACCGGTTTCTCACCCTCGCAAGCATGATAGGCCAGCCACGTCCGCGTATCGGGCCTCTTTCACCCCCTGCCTCCACATGGTGTTCATTAAGGTTGCTACGACGTTCTCCACGTCGTGCTAGGATGCAAAACTGATGGGGACCGGGCGCGTCCTGACCGATGCACGCGATCTGGTTGCGGACCTTGGCAAGTGGTCGCGCCTTGGCATGCATGTCAAGCGCTGGATCTTGCTGCTCGTCATTGCATGCACGGGTATCTCACTTGGCATTGCCTTCATTCTCGTTCAGCTATACCGAACGCAACCGTTCCCGGAATGGGTTTTCTACGTCACCCTGCAACCAGTTGACCGGACGTGGCGTGCCCTGCTCTTCCTGACAATCGGCATACTTGGTGTCGGGGTCGCGGTCGTGCAACTCAACCGCTCCCTCCTTCTCGCCGTGCAGCCACCATACGCGCAGGGACGTCTCGTGGACCTTGTCTACAACTACCGACTGCCACAGCGGCGCCCGCGGATCGTCGCTTTCGCGGGACATCGCGGTTTCGTGGCACTTCAAACGCACCGCGACCGCTTCGGCGAAAAGCTCCTTGGCATCGCAAGCATCGGCGACGGATTGCTTCCACTAGGCCTCGACGAACCGCTTGTGCGATCAGCAACCGACCGCATGATCCGTCCCCTCGACGAAGTGCTTGAAGTCTGTGCCGAGCTTGAACATGGCACGATCCTGACAGGTGCACCGGCTATCCGATCCCGACGGGGAGGAGTCCCGATAAAGCGTGTCTTCCTGACTGCGGTCGGGCAGGATCCGCAGTCGGTGATCGGGGGCACCACTGGTCTCGTCACCCACACGGATGCTCCCGTCCGAGCCGAAGCCATCCACGCAATCCGCGAGGCAGACGTCATCATCTTCGGTCCCGGAAGCTTCTATCTCAGCATCCTGCCAAACCTCCTGCTTGACGAGGTCGCCGAGGCAATCCGTGCAAGCAAAGCCCGCAAGGTCCTGATCGCCAATCTCATGACCGAACCTGGGCAGACTGATCTGTTCGACGTGGGTGACTACGTCCGCGCCCTGCACGCGTACGGTGGCTTCACTCTCGATTACGTCCTGGTGAACAGCGCATCGGCTGACCGGGTGATCAGCGAACGGTACGCAGCCTCACTGGCTACGCCGGTGGTTGCCGATAGTGACCGCGACGTTGGCGGATCACGCGACACGGTGGGTCTCGGAGGCGGACACACCCTCAAGAAGATCGGCGTCGAAGACAACACCGTCATCCTGGCAGCAGACCTGGCTACACGCATGGCGGAACGTGTTCCAACCCCACACGGGAGCCGCGACGCCACTCCCGGCTCACCCACCACGATGTCCATCGTGGTCTACCGGCATGACCCGGCAAAACTGGCCTCTGCCCTCGCTACCTTGCTTGGCGTCTCGTAATTCCGAGAGCACTTGGCGCAGTGGTCAGCGGGCAACACCCGAAGCGACCACAGCCGACTGCATCGACGGGATCAGGTTGGCCTTGACCGCCACCGAAGCCGTCCTCACGCCACTCGAGATGGCGCGTGCCTTCGAACTCCCGTGTCCAATGAACACATTTCCCTGCACACCGACGAGCGGGGCCCCACCGTACTCGGCATAGTCGAGCACTTTTCCCGCCTTGACCAATCCCGGCCGCAGCACCGCGCCGGCCAGCTTGTAATGGAAGCGGCTCCGGATCGCCGTTCGCACAAGGTCGAAGCAGAGCTTGGAGACGCCTTCGGCAAGTTTGAGGACGACGTTGCCAGTAAACCCATCGCAAACCGCCACATCACAATGACCGGCCGCAAGTTCCCGTCCTTCGATATTTCCAACGAAGTTCAGCGTACTTTCAGCCAGTCGCGGATGTGTTGCCAGCACCAGTGCATTCCCCTTGGAGGGTTCCTCGCCATTGCTGATCAGACCGACCCGCGGTCGAGCCACTCCAAACATCCGTTCGACGTACATGCTGCCCATGTACGCGAACTGGATCAGGTTGTCCGCATCGCAGTCCGCGTTGGCCCCAGCATCCACGATGACAACTCGTCCAGTCAGCAAGGGGACAACCGCCGCAATCGCCGGGCGGCGCACACCGTCGAGGCGCCCAAGGGTGAACAAGGCGGACGCCATGACCGCGCCACTGTTGCCCGCGGAGAAGACTGCATCCCCGCGCCCATCCTTGAGCGCGCGCATCGCAACATTCATCGAGGCTCCGCGCTTTGCACGCACCGCCTGCGCCGCATGATCGTCCATGCCGATCACCTCGGTCGCGTCAATCACCTCGATCGGCAACGACGTAGCATCCGGATACTTGGTAATTTCGGCGCGAACCACGTCTTCGTGACCGACCAGGATCACCGTGTGACCCTCCCGAGCCGCCGCGACGCACCCTTCCACGACAGGGCCAGGGCCGTGATCGCCGCCGAATGCATCAACGATGATCCGTGGATTGCCTTGTTGTTCGGTAGAAGCCGACAGACCTGCCACGCGATTCCTCACCATGGCGACCGTCTGCATTGACGGCCTCCGGCATTTCCACCGGACGTGCCGCGTGAAGTGTATCCCTCACCCTCGCACGGTTCGGGACACGGTTTGAACCCGCGGACGCCTTCGAAATCCACGCGCGATTTCAGACGACCGTGTCGATATTTCGGGCCTCTTCAGCGTGCGCTTCGATCCATCGCCGCCTTGGGGCAACCTCCGCCCCGAGGAACACCTCGATGGTTTCGCTTGCCGCCGCCGCGTCCTGGACATCAACTTGAAAGAGTTTCCGGACCGCCGGGTTCATCGTGGTATCCCAGAGTTGGGTCGCGGTCATCTCACCGAGACCCTTGTAGCGGGACACTTCGACACGTCCGCGGGTGATCCCACGGATCTGGGTGTCACGGTCCTGGTCCGAGTATGCGTAAAGGGTCTGCCTCCCCCCCCCGACAGTGATCCGGTAGAGCGGTGGCCTCGCAACATACAGGTAGCCGTTCGTCACCAACTCGTTCATGTGACGGAAGAAAAAGGTCAGCAGAAGGGTACGGATGTGACTGCCGTCGACGTCTGCGTCGGTCATGATCACCACACGGTGATAGCGAAGCTTCGCGACCGAGAACTGGTCGCCAATACCGGTCCCCAGGGCCGTGATAAGCGCACGAAGCTCAACACTTGAGACGACGCGCGACAACGCCCGTTGCCGGACTTCGGCGGAGACCTCCCGGGCCCGGTCAGGCGTGAGGTCATATGCCTTCTCGACATTGAGGATCTTGCCCCGGAGAGGCAGGATGGCCTGGAACCCCCGGTCACGGCCCTGCTTCGCGGTACCACCTGCCGAGTCACCCTCGACGATGAACAATTCCGACTTGCGAGGGTCACGCTCGGAACAATCTGCCAACTTGCCCGGAAGCGCCGAACCCTCGAATGGACCCTTGCGCATGACCAGGTCAATGACCTTGCGC
>BJHB01000184.1:0-6369 GCA_014191415.1 Chloroflexota bacterium | reverse complement strand
GAAGCCGGACCTGCAACCTGTCGCGGTGCTTTCAATCTTCCCCAGCCAGCATGGTCAGCCCCGGTCGGGCGGTTTCAGCCACTTCCCGAAACTCGTCAGGTGTTCATCCGCGTACCCGAGTTTCTCGTAGAAGGCCGCGACTTCAACGTTGTCAGCGCGTATCTGAAGGTTCAGCTTGCGCACACCTTGCGCCACCATCCGTGTCTCGAGTTCGGCCATGAGTGCCCGCCCGATGCCCCGGCCTTGGTGATCCGGTTCCACTGCCAGATGGTAGACCCATCCGCGACGTCCATCGTACGCACCCATCACTGATCCGAGGATGACCCCGGGACCGGTAGTGCCTTTTGGACGGTCTTCACCGGCAACCAGGAAAAGCATTGGGTCCCGCTTGCGTTTCTCATGGATCTCGGCGCGCAAATCAAGCCATGGGCGGGAAATGCCGGCCCGTTCCCAGAGATCAAGCACGGCATTCTCATCGGTCTCGCGGTAGGTGCGTACCTTCATTTCCTCGATCCGTAACCGCCTATCCGGCGGTTCCGTCCTTGCGTCGATGGATGATCAGGAGGTTCCCGTCCGGATCCGCCACGAGGGCCGAGTGGCACGTGTCCGATTCCGTTGGCTCGATAATGACCGGGTGTCTCTTGGCCCTGAGTTCAGCCACCGCCTCGGCAACATCAGGCACCGCAAGCGCGATGGCTGCATTCACGCCTGCGCCACGCGCATCCCTACGGAGGGCGAGTGCGACCGGAGCGGTGTCAAACTCAACCCAGTTCGGAGTCTCTTCGGTGAGCGGTGCGTCAATGCCCACTACTTCCCGGTAGAAACGCAACGAGGCATCGACGTCGGCCACGTTCACGACCACGAAGTCGATGCCCCGGATCTTCATCTGAAGTCTGTTCCTGGCCCGGCCCGCATTGCCACCCTACTTGCGGGCGGTGCTGAACTCGTGACGCCCCTCACGGATTGCCGGGCTAGCCGACTTGACCGCGTGCAGGAGATCGTCGTCACCATGGGCCGCGACTGCGATCGCCTTGAAGGCTTGCGGGTCAAGTTCCAGTGCCTCGAGGCAACGCTTGTCCGCTGGGCAAGGGTAGATGTACTCGCCGATGGTCCCGTTCGCCTGCGCCCGCGCCTTGTCGGACATCCGCGCGACCCATTCAAGGTCACCGACCATCCATCCCCGTGGGCGTGGCTTCCATTCGTTGTCAACGACCCCGCCGTCCCAACGTTCGTTCGCCGCCGCTTCGGGGTGAGCCTGTGTCGTGGTCATTGTGATCTTCCTTTGAGTGAATGCTGGATCCGAAGCATCGGCTGGTCCGATCCTTCAGATCCGAGTGTACCGCGCGTTTGTCCTGAAACGTGATTTGTTCGGGCGTCCGTGACGTATTCAGGCACTCCGCCGTGGTGTCCACAGTGACCGCAGCCACGTCGCCAACGCACGGACTATCGACGGTTCGAACGCATACCGACCTTCCCGGAGCGCCGGACTTGCGTTCGTCACCGCACGCACGAGGTCGTCATCGCCATGCGACCCGACCGCGAGTGTCTGGAAGGTCTTCGCATCCAGTTCCAAGGCGCCGAGACAGCGGCGGTCGACTGGGCATGGATAGATGTACCCATCACTCGTGCCCTGTGCATTGGCCCTTGCCTTGTCAGACATCCGCGCAATCCATTGGAGTTCACCAATGGACCAGGCGCCCGGGCGAGGTTTCCAGCCACCATTGACAACCCCGCCGTCCCAACGTTCGTTCGCCGGGCGTCCCGGTGCGGTTCGGCTATCCCCTGTCATCTCTCCGGTCTCCTGCGGAAACGTCTGATGAATGCTAAGACGCACGCGTTTTCAGACTGCTGGGCGCATGGCCATCAGCATGTTGAGTGACCCGGTGCATACGATCTGGCCTGCGTCGTTCAGGACCGTGAGCCCGATGGAGACAGCCCCGGACTTCATTCGAGGGTAGGCCTTGAGCTCGGTAATCGTTCCACGGATGCGGATTGCATCACCCGGATGGACTGGCAAGGTGAACTTCCAATCGGTGATGCCCCGGAATGCGCGGGTCGTGTCCTCCAGGATTCCCGTTTGCCAAGCCAGACCGGTCGCGACTGACAGCACGAGTGCCCCGTGCGCGATCCGGCGAGGGAACCCCTGCGACTGAGCAAACGCGTCGTCGGTGTGAAGCCGGTTGTTGTCCCCCGTGAGGCGCACGAACGTATCGATGTCTTCGGCCGTGACCACCCGAGACGGGCTTTCGATCACGTCCCCGGTGTTGAACTCCTCGAAGTAGCGGCCCATGATCCCTCCGCATTGCCTTGCCGGAACCGGCGTGCGCACGCCAGTCCCGGTGGCGCCAACATGGTTCCTACTTTACGGTTTCCGTGCGGTCACCCAGAACCACCGTCTGGGGACGGCCACCTTGCCGTCGACCGTCACTGCACCATCAACCTTCCGGGAGAAGTCAGGGTCCTGGAACACCTCCCGCGTCGCCTGCTTCATCGCTTCACACGCGACGTCAGCGGGGAGCTTGTGATGCAACGCACCTTGGGAATAGTCCGAATAATCGGCAATCGCTTCCCAAAGTTCCTGATCCATCGGCACAACCATCTCATGCGCACGGACGTCATCGAAACCCACCTCGCGCGCGAGCGAGGCGTACGTGGAAGCATCGATCTGCCGGATAGCCTCCGGGTTGACGGAGACTTCGTTCACCGCTTGGGATGTTTCGGAGCTCGTCAGGTTTCTGGCAATCCGGACCGCACGCCTGACGGTTTCCAGACAGAACCGTTCGGTTCCCTGGACGACCGAGCCGTCGTAGAACGCGCTATTGAAGAAGAGCCCCGCTCCATGGCGGATGACCCGGAACGCCTCCTTGAACAGGGCCGGTTTTTCGTCAGCCCCGAAATTGTGGATGCCGTTCCCTATCACGACATAACTGCCGAGGTCGTCTGGCAGCGGGAGTGACTGCCCGAGGCTTTGCAACAGCACGATCGGAGAGCGGGCGAGGTGTTCGCGTGCTATCTCGAGCGCATTCAGGTCGCGATCGATCATGACGGTACCCAGAAGCCTTGCGCCAATCCGGCTTGCAACCTCCTGGCACAGGTCACTCATCAGTCCCACCCCGCACGCAATGTCGATCCCCACCCACGGGGTCGGCAGGCGCACGTCCCGCAGGAAATCCTCGAGTTGCGCGCGATTGGCGGATCGGTAACTGGGCAGGCTAGAGAACCACTCGAAGCTGAACCGACGCGTCCCGGCAGACACAATGTGCTGGTCATCCGTCGTCACGTGCCTCCAGCGCGGGCCGACCAGAGACGATTGGCGTCATCCGGAACCGATCCGCGCCCTAGGCTAGGATCATGGCCAACCGGACCCAATGCGTCCGGGTTTTCCCCGGACTGCCGTGCCACCATTCAGCCGCATGGCGCGGATCATCGCCGGGCCCCGCGCGTCGGTCGCGGAAGACTGCGTTGCTAGGCGTAGCGCCGGATCACGATGCACGAATTGTGACCGCCGAAGCCGAACCCGTTCGAGAGAATCGTCGAGACCCTCGCGCGGCGTGCCACATTCGGCACGTAGTCCAGATCGCAGTCCGGGTCGGGCGTGTCATAGTTGATCGTTGGCGGCAAGATATCGTCAAGCAAGCTACCAATCCCGGCAGCAGCCTCAATCGCGCCGCATCCGCCCGCCGAATGTCCGGTCATGCTTTTCAGCCCGGTGATCGGAACCTGGTATGCGCGATCACCAAGGACTGTCTTGATCGCAAGGGTCTCGGTCCGGTCATTCGGGCCTGTACTCGTACCGTGCGCGGAAATGTAGTCAATATCGTCGGGCACGAGGCCCGCATCGGCGATTGCCGCGAGCATTGCCCGTACGGCACCGTTGCCATCTGCCGGTGGCGCTGTCAAATGAAACGCATCCATCGACGCACCGTATCCGGCCAACTCCGCCAGGATGCGCGCGCCGCGGGCCTGCGCGAATGCCTCACTTTCCAGGATAAGCGTCGTCCCCATCTCGCTGAACACGAAGCCATCGCGGTTCAGGTCAAACGGGCGGCTTGCCTTGGTCGGGGCGTCGTTGAACTTTGTTGCCAATGCGCCGGCCTGGTTAAATCCTGCCATGGCCACAGGTTGCAGGGCGGCTTCGGATCCACCAGTGATCACGACGTCCGCCCACCCCAACCGAATAGCGGCCACGGCCATCCCGATCGCATCGTTTGATGATGCGCACGCCGACCCGATTGCCATGCCGGCACCGCGGACTCCAAGCGTGAGCGAGATATGACCGGCCGCCGCATTCGGCATTAGCATCGGCACGCAGAACGGACTGACCCGCCGTGGTCCGCGCTGGACCCGCGTGGTCTCGCTTTCGACCACCGTCTGAAGGCCACCAACGCCCGTCGCATAGATGACCGCAATCCGGTCGCGCGTGGCATCGTTGATCGGCAGGCCCGCCATCTGAACCGCCTCGACCGCCGACGCAACCGCGAACAGCGTGAATGGATCCATGCGGCGCGCAGCCTTGGCGTCCATCCAGTTGGCCGGATCAAAGCCCCTGACCTCACCGGCGATGTGGGTCTCCAGGTTCAGTGCCTCAGGATCGTAGCGCGCAATCCGGGCAATTCCCGATTCGCCCGCGATCAGCTTCTTCCATGTCTCGGGCCACGAAAGTGCGAGAGGGTTGACCGATCCGAGACCCGTGATGACCACTCGCCGCTGTTCCACGCCTGTCCCCTGCCTTGTCCTGCACGGCGTTTCAACCGCGCACGCACTCGATGATCAATCTCAAGGATACCCCTCCCCACTGTTCCCAACTGGTTAAGCGACCCTCCGCTGCGATCACTCGGCGGGACTTTTGCGGTTCCTCAACCCCAATCGAGTGCCAACCATACCCGCCCGACAGTCACATCGAGGGCCATTCACGCCGGTTGCACCTGCGAGTGTCGGGCGGATACCTTCGCGTCGATGACGACCCCCGAACGCCCCGTGCCGCTGATACTCGATACCGACATCGGAGATGACGTCGACGACGTCTTTGCGTTGCTTCTCGCCGTGAGCGACCCCGCATACGACCTCCTGGCCGTGACAGTTGTTTATGGTCAGGTCGAAGCACGCGCCCGCCTCGCACGGCATGTCCTCGACCTTGCCGGCCGGCCGGACATTCCGGTGGCAATCGGGTCATCCGCGAGCCTTGCCGGCCCCGTCAACCCCGGGGACCGGGGCAACTCGATGGCATCGGCCGACGAAGTGATGCCCGGTGTGGGTTCCAGTGAGTGGGACGACCTCGGGGCGCGCCTCGACCCGCGTCCGGCGTCCGAGCTGATCGTTGAACTCGTTCGCAACGCGATCGTTCCCCCGGTCCTCGCCGCCATTGGCCCGCTCACGAACATCGCTCAGGTCTTGAGGCAGGCACCCGACATCGCCGAGCGGATTGCCTCGCTCGTGGTCATGGGAGGGCGGCTTGGTGAAGGGTCCATCGTCGGAGAACACAACCTGAACATGGATCCCGAAGCGGCCTCAATCGTCCTTGGCAGTACAGCGCCGATCCGGCTTGGGACGTTCGATGTCACCCGTGATGCAGTTCTCGGTCACGATGATGTCGAACGCCTCCGTGCCAGCCACCCTGCCTGCCGGTCGGCGGGCGATCAGCTGGCCCTCTATCTGCGCCGACGGAACCGACCGGAGACGAGCATGTATGACCCGGTTGCCATGACCTTGGCGATCAATGAAGACTACCTTCGCACCGAGGTTCTGGACATTGCGCTCGACGTGGATGTGCCGGGTCGCAAGGTGATCACGAGAGCCGATGCGGGCTCACCCGGAGCAGTGAAGATGCAAACGAGCATTGCCATTGACGTTCCGGCATTTCATGCCCACTTGATGAATACCATCACCGGGCCCCAGCTTCGGAGTGGGAAGCCGGTTTGCGAGTGAACTCTAGGAAGGGTCGCAGTCGTTCCGGAGCCACCAACACGCAACCCGCATGAAGAGCCCGTTGCTGAAGCGGTCTATCTCCGCAGGGGTCAGTTTCTTGACCCCCATGAGCGCAACAAGGATCTCTTCGTCGGTCTGGTTGGCCTTCACGATCTCCTCGAACGTCCCCGAGGAGATGCCGAAGAGCCGGAAAATTGTCCGGCTTGCACCGGTATGGGCAACATAGTCCCCGGCCGTTCCGGACAGGTGCGCGCGCATCTTGTCAATTGTGCGGGGCAGGAAGCGGATGCCTCCCACCGTCGCGTATGGGCTTCTCGGTCGGCTTGTCCGCAGGTCCATCGCATTTCCCACTGCTTGATGGTAGCGGGAGGATGGCCGAAGTCTTCCGTTGGTCGGCAGACTTCTCGTTCCGTCGGAGCTGGCCCTTCGTGATTTAAAGGCTGC
>BJHB01000183.1:0-6401 GCA_014191415.1 Chloroflexota bacterium | reverse complement strand
AGGATCACGAGTCCGATCAGGTAGTCGTTCCAGATGCTGGTGAACTGCCAGATCATGCTGACACCGAAGGCGGGCATTGCCAAGGGAAGCATGATGTGCCGGAAGACACCCAGGATCCCGGCACCGTTCCCCGGTAGACTCGTCTCACCCCTGCCATGCGCCTCATCCGGGTGCCCGTGGCCTGATCGGACCATCAATGCCCGCTACCGATGCGTCACTCATACCCCCACCCTCACGCACGATGAACTTCAATGCCGGACCGGCGGCCCTCCCGCTTGCCGTCCTTGAGGCCTGTCGCGACGAACTTGTCGACTTCGGCAACACCGGCATGTCGATCATGGAACACAGTCATCGCGGAGCGGCCTACGAGGCGGTCCACCATGACGCCATCGCGCGTTTGCGGTCCCTCATGTCAATCCCCGATGGAACCGGAGCCGGTGGCTACGACATCCTGTTCATGCAGGGCGGGGCCTCCCAGCAGTTCGCGCAGGTGGCGATGAACCTCCTGTCGCCCGGTGCGTCGGCGGGATACATCGTCTCGGGGGTCTGGGGCGAGAAGGCAGTCTCCGAGGCGCGCGCCGTCGCATCGCAATCCGGGGCAACCGTGCACGTGGCTTGCACGACCGCCAACTCCACGCCGGGGGGTGCGAAGTATGTGCGTGTTCCGGATGCCGATGAGGTCGCTTTGGTACCGACTGACGCATACCTGCATCTAACCACCAACGAGACCATCGACGGTGTGCAATACGCCACCGCGCCAGGCGCCATGTTCCCGTCGTTCGGCACCGTTCCGGTCGTCGGTGACATGTCGAGTGACATCGCCTGGAGGCCAATCGATGTACGGCAGTTCGGCCTGATCTATGCCGGCGCGCAGAAGAATCTGGGGCCGAGTGGGGTGACCGTCGTGATCATCCGGCGAGATCTGGTCGAGGCGGGACGCACCGATATCCCGGTGATCTTCCAGTACCGTACGGCCTCCCGGAACACGTCCCTCTATAACACTCCCCCAACGTTCTCCATCTATCTGATGAGGCAGGTGTTGGCGTGGATCGGAAATCTTGGTGGCCTGGAAGCGGTCGAGGCGCGCAACCGTGCCAAGTCCGGGGCGATCTACCGGGTCATCGACGCGTTCCCGGAGTTCTACCGATGCCCGGTTGCGGTGGATAGCCGGTCGATGATGAACATCGTCTTCCGACTGCCAACCCCGGCCCTTGAAGAGGCATTCGTGGCGTCCACTGAGGCGCACGGGATGGTTGGATTGCGGGGGCACCGCAGTGTCGGGGGTATCCGGGCAAGCCTGTACAACGCGGTTGAACCGGCGTGGGTGGATGCCCTTGCCCAGTTGATGCATGACACGGCTACCCGCCACGCGTGACCGGTTACGCCTCGCTTTGCAGGACCCCAAGCAGGTCGTAGTCCAACCGGTAGCCATTCCGGTAGCGGTCCAGGGTGGCGAATGGGCCGGATTCGCAGACGAGTCCGAACCGTGCATCGCGGTATCCGGCGTAGGCCCACCCGATGTGGTTGTGCCTGCACAGCCCCAGGAACGATCGCAACCACGTGAGTTGCCCGTTCCGCGGTGCGCCGGCACTCACGCCGAATGATCCGCAGTAGAGGGGGGCGCGGTACGTCTCCCGGAACTGCAGGGCGGGTGCAAGCCATGCTTCCATGCGTGACCGGTCCCACCGTTCGCCCCCGAAGACACCGGGATACGACACCGGTCCGCGGGCATCCGCGCCCGCATCGGGGTGGGCCGACACCGGATCTATAGGGTCGTCGCCATGATCGAGGCCCTGCATGGTGAAGGCAACTGGTGCGAACGCGCGGAACCCGTATGAGATGCCGTCGCGGTCGGGGTCTCCGACGGGCCGAAGGTGCGCAAATGATGCCGGGTCACCCTGTGGGGCATTGACGATCACGATCTGCCTTGCACCCGCCTCGCGGATTGCCCCGAGAAGTGTCGAGGCCAGGCCACTCCACGCGCGACCGGCGGTTGCACCCGGCAACGGCGTGCGTCGCGCGCCCATCGCCGAGAGGCGGGGCCCTCCCAGTGCGATGACTTGATCGGCGGAGAGGGTGTCCGGCGGATCGGGATCGGTCAGGAGTTCGAAGGCAAGGCACGCCGGGTGGTCCTGCACGCGGGACGCAAGGGCGTGCCATGCCGACCTGACGGCTTCGCGTGCCATGGCGTCGGCCCAGATGGGTGCCTGTTCAGCGGCGGTGAGTTCCATTGACACGACGGCGCGCAAACCGAAACGGGCGAGGCGATCCAACGCTTGGTCAATCGATGTCCCGCCATCCGCACCACTTCCGACCGGGAGGCGCACGTGAGAGAACCGCCAGTTCGCCAGGCGGTTCATGTCGTCGTCGTCGAGGTCACCGGGAGTATTTGCGCGTGGGCGCAACCATCCGTCGATGGTGATGCCTTGGGTCGGCAGGACCCAGTCGGTGACCGCCGGTCGTGGCGTGGCGAGGCTCATGGCTTCGATCAGCTTTCGGCACGTGGTCTGTCGGATCAGAGGCGGATCGCCGGCAATCGGCAAGGCCGTCGTACCCTACCATTCCGGCGACGCGATACCGGGTACGGGGAAGGACTTGCAGTGATGACAGGCACGAATGACGGCGCGGGCTACGATCTGGTCACCTTCGGCGAGGCGATGGTGCGTCTCTGCCCGCCCGGTTTCGGACGTGTCGAGGCTGCCACGATGCTGGAGATGCTTCCTGGGGGTGCCGAACTGAACACTGCCGTGGGGGTTGCCCGGCTCGGTGCGACCGCAACCGGCCCTCTGAACACCGGACGGACGTCCCTGCGTACGGCGTGGGTTTCGCGCCTGCCCCGGAACCCGCTTGGCAGGTATCTGGAAAACAAGGCCCGCGAACACGGTGTAGACACCTCGCATATGGTCTGGGATGACCGTCCTGATGCGCGGTGTGGCACGTATTTCCTTGAGGAAGGCGCGGCGCCGCGCGCGTCGTCGGTGATCTACGACCGGGCCAACTCTGCCTGTGCGTTGCTGAGTCCTGATGAAATCGACTGGACGCCGATCATGCACGGTGCCCGGTACTTCCTGGTCACCGGCATCACGCCTGCGCTGTCGGCCGGATGCCTGCAGGCGACGCGCGATGCGATGTCGGCCGCCCGTGACGCTGGGGCGAAAGTGATCTTTGACCCGAACTTCCGCAGCAAACTCTGGACCTTCGACCGTGCCCGGGAGACGTACCTGTCGCTCGCGCCATTGGTGGACATAATGTCGTGTTCAATCGAGGGACTGCACGGGTTCTACGGATTGGCGGGGGACACACCCTTGGAGGCAGCGCGCGCCGGGCATGACCGCTTCGGTTGGCAAGCGGTGATCATGACGACCCGTGTGGACCAGGGGATGTGGCGCAACCGTGTTGGGGCGACCGTCGTGGCGATTGATGGAACCGGCGCCGCGCATGCCTACACCGACCGCGAACGTGATGTGGAAATTGTCGACCGGCTTGGTGCCGGGGATGCGTTCCTTTCGGGCCTTCTGTACGGCCTGTTCACCGGGGATCCGGCGCACCCCGATTGGGCGCGCGCCACGGCCCTCGGTGGTGCGGCTGGTGCGTTGAAGCACTCAATCCGTGGTGACTTCCCCATCCTGACGGCCGCTGAAGTCGAAGCCGCCGTCGAGACAACCGCGATGCGTGTGCAACGGTAGGGCAATGACTCCCGAATGCTGGTGGTGACTGGTTACGTTTGGGCCGCAGTGTCACATTCGGTCCGCGGGCATCCGTGCCCGCAAAGCCTGTCCGCGTCCGGGCCAAATCCCGCGTACTCCCCCGATGCTTTGGCGATGAAACAACCACCCGTATAAGCAAGCCTAATCCCGCACTGCTGGCGCGTCTTCGCGGCGCTCCCAAGGAGGCCTCACGTGTCCTCCTCCATCAAGGTGCACGACCGGAACCGCAACCACGAACAGTGTTTGATCTTCCGCGAACTTTGGCGGTGGCCCCCGGGGAGTTTTGCGTGACTGCCCACAATTCCCCGAGATGGGTGGCGAACGTTCAGGTCACTCGCCCCACTTGGATCAGGGGTAGAATGCGGCACCGGCGATTGTCGGCATATCTTCCGGGAGCAAAGACGCAATGCCCGACTTCCCCATCGTCGATTCGCACGTCCATCTGTGGGATCCCACCCTGCACCGGCTGGAATGGCTTGACGGGAACGACCTTCTCAACCATCCATTCGGAATACCCGAGTACGACGCTGCCACGGCCGCCCTTACGGTCGAGGCGATGGTCTATTTGGAGGTCGGCATTGCCGACTCCTACAAGCTGATCGAGGCGAGGCACATCGCCGACCTGGCTACCCGCGAACCGCGACTGAAAGCGATTGTCGCCAGTGCACCACTGGAATTCGGCGAGCAGGCGCGCGAGTTCCTCAAGGCCCTGGTTGCAACCGATCCAGAGCGCATCAAGGGGGTCCGCCGACTGATCCAGGGTGAGGCGGACCTGCGCTTCTGCGTCAGCGACCGCTTTGTCGCCGGTGTCCAGATGCTTCCGGAGTTCGGGCTCTCATTTGATATATGCATCGTGCACCCGCAGATGCCATCGGCAATCGAACTTGTGCGTCGCTGTCCTGAGACTTCGTTCATTCTCGATCACATTGGCAAGCCCGGCATACGCGCGGGCACCCTGGACCCATGGCGCGCGCAGATTGACGAACTGGCTTCCTTGCCGAATGTTGTCTGCAAGGTCAGTGGTGTCACCACGGAGGCCAACCACACCGACTGGACCATCGATGGGATTGCCCCCTATGTGCACCATGTCCTTGGGGCATTCGGCGAGGACCGGGTTATCTACGGCGGTGACTGGCCCGTGGTCCTGTTGGGGACGTCGTACCAGAAATGGGTTGACACGCTTGATGCCCTGACCACGCACCTATCGCCTAGCGCCAAGCGCAAGCTTTGGGCCGAGAACGCCAAGCGCTTCTACCGGATCTGAAGCCGGCGGGTTTGGCAGGAAGGGACACCTCAATGCGGGTTGCGATTGGCACATCGCGCGACATCACCGACCGTGAACTGCGCCTCGCGTCCCAGATGGGGTGTTCAGGCGTGGTCGTCCCCACCCCGGCGGCGTGGTCGGGGCGCGACCGGTGGGATGCCGACGACATTGCACGGCTTCGCGACCGCATTGAGGGTTTCGGCCTGCGCCTGGAGGCGTTGCAGAACACACCTCCGGCTTTTCTGGACCCATTCCGGCTTGGAACTGCTGACGCTGACCGTGCCCTGGAGGCCTACCGGCATACCGTTCGTGCCGTCGGGAAGGCGGGTGTGCCGATCCTTGGCTACAACTGGCGCCCGAACCAGGTCTATCGCACCGGCCACGTCGCGGGTCGCGGTGGTGCCACATTCACGGCGTTTGATGTCGCCGACTCCACCCGTCCGCTCAGTCACGAACGCGAGTATCCCGCCGATGAACTCTGGGCGACTTTTGACCGCTTCGCCCGCGAGATCCTGCCGGTAGCTGCTGACGCCGGTGTGCGTCTTGCCTTGCATCCCGATGATCCGCCCGGTTTCCCCATTGGTGGGGTTGCGAGGATCATGAGTAGCCTCGAGGGGTACGAACGCGCCCGTGGCCTTGCGCAGGGGAGTCCGGCGTGGAGCCTGCTCTTCTGCCTCGGGTGCTGGTCGGAAATCGGTGGCAACGACTACGCCTTGCACGCACTTGAGACCTATGCCTCGCAGGGTGAGATCGCCTACGTCCACTTCCGTGACGTCATTGGTACTGTCGAGCGTTTTCAGGAGTGCTTCCTGGGTGAAGGAAACGTGGATATCGCCGAGGCAATCCGGATATTGCACAGGCATGGCTTTGATGGATGCCTGATTGACGATCACGTCCCCCATATGGAGGGTGACGGCGATGCCGGTTGGCCAGAACGGGGCCATGCGTGGAGCACGGGGTACTTGCTTGGCCTGATCCGGGGTGTCACCGGCGCGTAGGTGCGCATCCCCGGACGGTCACCCCACGAAGATTGGCCGATCCACGACCACCGTTGGTACATCGGGCCCATTCGGCGGGCGTAGCAGGGTGCGGTCAATCACCACCAACGGGTTCCCCCATCCGGCCCAGTCGTTCCGGACGTCGTCTACCGGATCGGTCCGGAGTGTGATCTCGATCTGTTGACCGACATACGCACCCAAGGGGATGCGCACGTCGATCCATTGGCGTTCATCCTCGTTTGCGCGGGGATTGAGACGGATGGCGTAAGCCGGTGAGGCCTCGTGACCATCCGAGGCAATATCGACACTGAAGCGCACACCATCGCCGTGGTCCGTGTACCACGCTTCGGTGCGCAGGGCCATCCCGGCGGTGAAGTACGTGGCAGTCTCCGGGACGGTGACATCAAAGGCAACCCGCGATTCCGAATGCAT
>BJHB01000182.1:0-6402 GCA_014191415.1 Chloroflexota bacterium | reverse complement strand
CGGCGCAATCCTGGCGCGTGCAATCGCCGCCGGCCTCTATTCGGCCTCCGAGGTTGTGGTCAGCGATGCCGATCCGGGGATCCGTGACCGGTTGCATGCGTCATTGGGTGTCCGCGCCATCTTTGACGCTCCCGCTGCGATCGATGGCGCGACCTGCATTCTGCTGGCCGTCAAACCCCAGATCCTGACCGCGCTTGGGCGCGACCTTCGCGGAAAGCTTCTTCCCGGCCAGGTCATCCTCTCGATCGCTGCCGGGATTGAACTTGCGACCTTGCAGGAGGCTCTGGGGCATTCGGCAATCGTACGCGCGATGCCCAACACGCCTGCACAGGTTGGACAGGGCGTGACCGCCTGGTGCGCGGCTCCCGATGTCGGGGAAGCATCTCGTGCGGAAATCCGCGCCCTGCTGGCCGCCGTTGGCACCGAACTGGAGGTTGATGCCGAACGCTACCTGGACATGGTCACGGCGGTCTCCGGTAGCGGTCCAGCGTGGGCCATGGTCATCATCGAGGCGATGACTGACGCCGGGGTCCAATTGGGCCTCCGGCGGGACTGGTCGTACGAACTTGTCCTTCAGACGCTAGCCGGATCGGTTGCGCTTGCCCGCGCCACGGGGAGGCATCCCGCGGATCTCCGGAACATGGTCACCACGCCCGGTGGAACCACCGCCGCCGGTCTGGCCGCCATGGAACGTTCAGGCCTCCGTGCCGCGCTGTCCGACGGCATCGTTGCGGCTTACCAGCGAAGTGTCGAACTCGGGGCGGCGGCCCGGAAGTAACCGTGGGTGCTATCGTCCTCCGATGAGTGATTGGGTCAGGAGTGGCGAGTAACGATGTCTTTCCTCGGCCGCCTCTTTGGAAGCCTGTTCGGGTCTGGTGGTCCCTCTGCGTCCGGGGATCCGAACGCGGTGTACATCCATGTTCGTTGCCGGTTCTGCAAGGAAGCCATCCGGGTGCGTCTCAACCGCACCAGTGACCTGTCGCCAGACGATGATGGTGGCGGATTTGTCGTTCGCAAGTCGATTGTTGGTCAGAAGTGCTTCCGACGGATAGAGGTCGACCTCGCATTTGATCGCAACTATCGGCTGGTCTCCGAGGATGTCACCGGAGGGACGATGATCACTGCCGAGGAATGGCAAGCCGAACAGGTGCCAACCTCCTGAACCATCCATCGCGTTTCCATAGGCGGTCATCCCGCCGGTGCCTCGCTGGGACCGGCACGGGATGCCACGCGGCATCGTTCTAGCGACTGATCCGATGGTTTCCAACGCGCGGTCCTCGCCACATACTTCGTTGCCTGCCGGTTCGGGCCGTCAGGCGGATCACGGTGGATCAGCGCCTCGGCGCGAAGGGCCGGAACCGTCGCAAGCGTGGATCGAAACCCACCGCATCACCGCGCTTGTCGTGGTTTCCCTTGTTGCAGCGGTGCTTCTGGGGCTGGTTTCGGGCACGGTGTCCCCGATTGTTCCCGGAAGTGTCATGGCAACCATGATCGGGGTCGCCCTTGCGTTCCTGCACCCGGCCGTTGCCCTTGGAGGCACTGTCGGCGTCATCGCCATCCTTCCGTTTGCTGTCGTGCCACTGCGCCTAGGCGTAGCACCCACGTTCCTTGACAGCCTGACCGCCGTCATCTGGGCCATTTGGCTGATTCGCCTTGCGACAGGCCGGGATCGCGTGCGATTTCCGGCGCCGGTCTTCATGGCTTTTCTCGCAACCGGAGTTGTCGTGGCGTCCTATCTTGCCTCGCCGGACCCGCTCAGTCTCAACGAGACCGCCCGCATGTTTACAAAGGTCTCGCTTGGGCACCTCATCGTGATCCCGGTCGCCCACCTACTCGGCAGCCGTGCGTCCGTCAATCGTTTCGTTGGAACCGTCATCGTCGTCGCATCCATCGAGTCCGTGATCGGGATTGGCCTCTACCTCGCTCCGCGCGACCTTTCCTACCGTTTGCTGGCCGCACTGGAACCGCTCGGCTACCCGGTGGGCGATACCGTGCTCCGCTACCGCCCAGATACCGACATCCTTCGCGCAATCGGCACGTCCATTGACCCGAACATGCTCGGCGCCCTCTTGATGATCGGAGGGGCGCTTGCTATCCCCCAACTCCTGGCCACGCACCCAATCTGGCCCCGACCAGTCACCGTTGTCCTTCTGGCCCCGATCGCCGTGGGCCTCCTCCTCACCGAATCCCGCGGTTCGTGGCTGTCCCTGGGGGCCGCCGTCATGATTGTCGGAACCCTCCGTTACCGACGCCTTTGGGTGGTGATTGGCGTGGCCTGTGCCCTCGCGGTCTTCCTGCCCCAGGCGCAACGCTTCACGGAACACCTGCTTTCCGGGCTCCAGGCGCAGGATCGCGCGTCTTCTATGCGCCTAGACGAAATACGCAATGCCTACACCATTATTACCGGGGCACCGTGGATTGGTGTCGGGTGGGGGATCGTTGGCCGGAGTATCGACCTTGAGTTCACGAGAGGTGTCTCGAACATCTACTTGACCATCGCCCAACGGTCAGGGATTCCGGCCCTTGTGGCGTACCTTGGCCTGTGGGTTGCGATGGCGTGGGGTCTGTGGCCTGAAATCCGGCGGGCCAGCATCACGGTGCGCGATGACGGCATCATGCTCGGAGGTATCGGTGCGATCGGTGGTGCCTTGGTCGCCGGAATGGTCGACCACCATTTCGTCTCATTTCCCCACTTGGTCACGCTTCTCTGGGCGGTCACTGGCATGGTTCTGGCGCATGCGGCGATCAATTCTGGTGGCACCCCGGTTGTAAATGGCGATGTGCAGAGGGCTGGCACCAAATGACCGTCCCCGTCGTCCTTGATGCCCGCATCATGGCGTACAACCGCACCGGTATCAGCCGGTATATCCGCCACCTTTATGAAGGCATGGCTTCGCTGCGCGACCATCCGTCGCGCGGGGACGACCCGTTCCCAATTGACGTTACGGTGCTCTCGTCCCGACGTGATTCGGAACACTTGCTGTCGGATGCTTGGGCACGTTCGGCGACTGCCTGGACGCCTCCCCATCACCGCCTTGAACGCGTCGCCCTGTCTGTCGAGGTTGCATTGATGCTTGGGCGTGCAATGCCGGGCCGAACCGGCGTCCGGCCCGTTCTGCACAGCCCGGATCATGTTTGCCCTGAACCGCTTTCGTTGTTCGGGGCGCGCCAGTGGGCAACCGTCGTGACAGTTCATGATTTGTCGTTTTTACGCGTGCCAGATACACATTCGGTAGAGAGCCGCCGTTATTATTCGGGCATCTACCGAACCGCACGCACGGCTGAACGCATCATCTGCCCTTCCCAGGTGACGGCTGATGACTTGCTTGACATGACGGATGCCGATCCTGAGCGAATCCGGGTTATCCACGAGGCACCGGACCCACGATATGTCGCTAGTGGTCCGGCCTACCGTTCCAACGAATCACGGAAACCGTATATCTTGACAGTGGGATCAATCGAGAAGCGAAAGAATGTCAAGATATTGATTGAAGCCGTTGCTGCCATGCGCCCGGCCGATCGACCGGATGTAAAGATTGTTGGTGCTCCTGGGTCAGCGTACGAAGACTGTGTCAAACTAATAGATAGAAATCATCTGACTGACCGAGTCGAGTTCCTCGGACGAGTGTCCACGGAAATGATCGCGAGTCTATATCGTGGTGCGTCGGCAATGGTGTATCCATCGCTGTATGAAGGGTTCGGGCTTCCTGTTGTCGAGGCAATGGCGTGTGGTGTGCCTGTTATTACGTCCACTTCATCCTGCCTTCCCGAAGTCGCCGGGGATGCTGCCATTCTCGTGGGTCCAGAGGACGTGGATGGCCTGAGGGATGCGATCCTGAGGGTGATCGGTGACCCCGACTTGTCGGCAGCGATGCGTGCGCGTGGACTGCGTCGGGCTGCCTCGTTCTCATGGAACCGTGCGGCTGTGGAGTCCGTTGCCGTCTTCCTAGAGGCGTCACGCGCGTGAGTGGCGACGGCACAACCACCGGCCGTGTGCTCTTCGTGATGCCACAGATGCCATGGCCGGCCACCCAAGGTACGGCGCTCAGAAACTTCCACTTGATGAAGGCAGTCGCTGATGCCGGGTTTGAGGTCGACCTGATCGCTTTTGGCGACACCAGGCTTTCAATTGCAGTGGAGATCGCCGCGCTCTGCAGGGTGATTGAGATAGTGCCTGTACCAATGCGGAGCCTCGTGGCTCGCCTGCGCACGTTCCTTGCCGGCGAGCCCGACCTGGCCTGGCGCCTTTCCTCGCCTGAATTCTCTTCCCGGCTGGACTCCATGTTGCGTGACCGCGAGTACGACGTCGTGCAGATTGAGGGCTTCGAGATGGCCGGGTTCCTGCTGGGACCAGGTGCCTTGCGCCGAGAGGCGTGGGATCGTGCCCCGTGGACGCTTGTTGGTCACCGGGCTCCGCGAATCGTCTTCGACGATCACAATGCTGAATACCAGTTGCAGGCGTCGGCCTCCCGGGTGGATTCGCAGCTCCCGCGCCGATGGCTACGTGCGATCTACTCGTGGGTCCAGGCTTCTCGCATCCGCCGTCGCGAAGCGCTCTACGCTTCGGCTGCCGACGCCTGTCTGGCAGTCTCGGATGAGGATGCTGGCTTCCTACGGCAGGTTGCGCCCGGTGTATCCGTCGAGGTGATTGCGAATGGGATTGATGTGCCTTCGTATCGCGTTTCGGGGTCGCCAACGGTCCCGCCTACCGTCTTCTTCGCTGGGAAGCTTGACTACCGTCCGAATGTAGACGCGTGCGAATGGCTTGTGCGTTCGGTGGTCCCCATACTCCGTGCATCGGTTCCGGAGGTTCGGGTTGTCCTCGCCGGTCGTGATCCGTCACCGGCGGTTCGGATGCTCGCGGGACCTGGTGTTGAGGTCACTGGGTACCTCTCAGACGCGGAGATGCGCGCCCGTCTTGCTGGTGCCACCGTGGCAGTCGTTCCGATCCGGATGGGAAGTGGCACGAGGTTCAAGGTTCTCGAGGCAATGGCCGCCGGTGTCCCGGTTGTGGCGACGCCTTTCGGTGCTGCCGGTTCCGGCATTGTTGACGGTGTCCACGGCCTTTTGTCTGAGGACGCATCCGATTTGGGTGCGTCGGTGGTCCGCTTGCTTCGGGATGCGTCTCTTCGGGAATCGATGGCCGGACGGGCACGGCAACTTGCCGAGGCGCGACATGACTGGTCTGCGATCACTCCGCGTCTGATCGATGTCTATCGTCATCTCATCAGCGACTTGAGGCCGACGTCCAGTGTGATTGCGACCGTCCGTAATGAGGCACGGACCGTCGGTGCAGTGATATCCGGCGTCGCCCGGCAGCAACCGCCGCCCGCGGAGATGGTCATCGTCGATGGCGGGTCGGATGATGACACGGTCCGCGTTATCCGTGAGTTTTCGTCGCGTCAGGACGTAATTGCCTCGGGACTACGTGTGTCGGTGCGGTCGGAGCCCGGTGCCAACATCTCGCGCGGGCGAAATCTCGCTGGCGGCTCCGCCGTGGGAAGCGTGATCGCGGCCGTTGATGCCGGGACGGTGCTTGCCTCGGACTGGTTCTCCCGCCTCGTGGCGCCATTTGAGCGGGATGCCGGCGTCGGCGTAGTCAGCGGCTTCTTCGTCGGTGCACCAGAGACAGATTGGGAGCGCGCGCTTGCTGCGACGACCCTGCCGTTGGTTGAGGACATCGACCCGGTGCGGTTTTTGCCGTCGAGTCGGTCGGTGGCCTTCCGGCGGACCGAATTCGCCCGGGCGGGGGGATATCCGGAGTGGCTGGACTATGGTGAAGACCTTGTATTCGATCTGGCACTGCGTCGCCTCGGCGTCGTGTTCCGGTTTCAGCCGCGTGCGGTTGTCCGCTTTCGCCCGCGCCCGTCCGCAACCGCATTCTTCTTGCAGTACTACCGGTATGCGCGTGGTGATGGCAAGGCAGGACTATTCGCGCTCCGGCACGCCATCAGGTATGGCGCCTACATTGGAGGTATGGTGCTCGCCATGGGTGCCTCGCACCGACGACTAGGGGTCCTGCCCGGTGCGCTGCTGCTCGCCGGTGCAATCGGTTACCTGCGCCGGCCGGTGTTGCGCCTTGCCATCACGGCGACATTACCGGCAGATTTCATGCGGTGCTTGCCCCTCCTGCCCCTGGTGCGCGTGGTTGGGGACGTCGCCAAGATGGTGGGTTACCCTGTCGGACTGTGGTGGAGGTATTCCCGCGGTCTCCCGACCCACGACCGCAGACCCACGACTGTGCGGACGATCGAGTAATGGTGACGAACGGTTACCATAACGCCAACCCTGTAATGGTACATGGCCTGAAGCCCTCAGCGACGCCACCCGGCGAGGGTGCCCGAGAACCAGTTCGCCAACGTGAACCCTTCGTATCCGTTGTCATCGTCACGTACAACGTTT
>BJHB01000181.1:0-6413 GCA_014191415.1 Chloroflexota bacterium | reverse complement strand
GCGGTGCCCGGGGTAGGCGGTGCGCCACTCGAGGTATTGCTGCGCAGGCAATACGCCGTGACAGTCATCTCACGTGGGCGAACGGCTGGATTTGGGGTCCGGGAAGGCGGTACCGCAGTCGGAGTATCGGGGACGCGGGTTGGTGGCACGCGCGTGGCCGTCGGCGGTACCCGGGTCGGCACGATTGGAACTCTCGTCGGTGCCACGGGTGCATTCGTTGGGCGGACGACCGCTGTTGGAGATGCTGGCGCTTCCAATGCGGGATCCGGGGCAACGTCGGGAACGCGACCATCCCCACTTGCCTCGACAGATCTCGGCAATGAGGTGGGCGTTACCCAGGTGACGGCAGTGTCCTGGCCGGATGGATCAGACTGGCCGACTACCTGGGTGGCAGATTGCTGGGGCGGTGGTGGTGGGGCTGGCATTGCCAGGCCGATCAGAACCTGCCACCCGACAACGACCCCGGCGATCATCGCCGCGATTCGTGGCCATCGAAGGGGCGCTGGTGACGGCCGCACCCGTGCAACGCCGCCCGGTGGCACCGCGGCCCAGTGACCGGAAGAGGCGAGCCATTCATCCCGGCGACTGAACGGCATGGTGACCGGGGGTTCGGTGCCCCGATTGCGCCCACCGCGCGCAGTCCACGATGATCGGGACGCCAAGGAGGCCGGTGGTGCATCCGTTCGGTCCCCAGAACGCCCGCTGTCCCGATCAACGGCGATATCCCGTTGCCGACGAACACTGGTGGTTGATGTGATTGCGTCTGCCCGGGGCCTATCCGGTCCAGGCAGGGGACGCCTGGGTCCGACCAGTGCGTCGCCACGGGTCTCGGCACGGCCGCGAATGGCATCCACCCCCGTTGGCGATACCCCACGGTCGAAGGCGTCGCGTGCCAAGGCAAGGTCACGCCAGAGGTCACTGGGCGGGTCGGATGGGTCGTCGGGAGGTGTTTCGCGACGACGGAACCTTGTGGTTCGTGCTTCTCGATCGTTCATGCATCGGTGGCGCCCGCAGGCGCTACGCCACCCCATTTTCCAAGGTGCCTGACGGAACCTGTACCGCCATCCTACCAAGAAATGAGCATTGTCAATCGATTGCCAGTCACGATTGTCAAGCGACGGATCATGACCTGTTTGTTGCCATCGATGAAGAACCGGCACTACACTGCCGCCATTCCCCTGTGAGAGTGAAGGAAGACGCACTGATGTCGACGACTCCGGCGACCCATCGCGCACCCGCCCCGCCGCTGCCCCCTGGCGCTCCGATCCGTTCGGGTGCGGTCCCCCAGACGTTCCAGAATCCCACGCGAGTCATCACCGGCGAGGGGTGCGCGGCCGAAGTCGGACCACATGCGGCCAAACTCGGCGCGACGAAAGTCATGGTCGTTTCGGATCCCGGCGTCGTCCGCGCGGGCATCCCGAAATCGGTCATCGACTCCCTTCATGATTCCGGTATCGAGACCCTCCTTTACTCAGAGGTTGAACCGGATCCGCGCATCGAACTCGTTGAGGCCACCCTCAAGGCCTACAAGGAATTCGGCGGCCAGTTGATCGTTGCCGTCGGTGGCGGCAGCTCGATCGACGTCGCCACGGCCACGGCCATCCTCGCCACAAATCCGGGTCCGTTGCGATCCTATGAAGGGTGGGAGAAGTTCCTGAACTCCCCGGACCCGTTGTTCGCGCTCCCCACCACCGTCGGAACGGCAGCCGAGGTCACGCCTTTCGTGGTCATCACCGATGCCGCCGCCAAATTCAAGTTCACGATCGGGTCTCCCAAGGCGGCGCCGATGATCGCCTTCCTCGACCCGATGCTGGTCCTTGGCCTGCCACCGAGTGTGACCGCCGCGACGGCGATGGACGCCCTCACGCACGCCATCGAGAGTTACACGTCCCTCCTGTCGACCCCGATCAGCGAAGGCCTGGCACTGCAGGCAATCCGCATGATCTCGGCAAACATCCGCATTGCGGTCGCGAACCCCAACAACCTGGCCGCGATGAACGCCCTGCTCATCGGTGCAAACATCGCCGGCTTGGCATTCTCAAACACCCGCCTCGGAAACGTCCATGCCACAGCCCATCCCCTTGGTGCCTTCTGGAAGATCCCGCATGGCGTCGCCAACGCGCTGATGCTCCCCCATGTGATGGAATTCAACGCCCTTGCGTGCCCCCTGCGGATGATCGATATTGCTCAGGCAATGGGCGAATCGGTTGCGGGAATGAGCATGGCCGGGACCACCGAGCATGACGCCGCGCTGCGCGCCGTACAGGCCGTCCGACGCCTTGAAACCGACATCGGGATCCCAGCGCGCCTGCGCGACCTCGGTGTAGACAAGGCGTCTATCCCGGACATGGCCGCCGACGCGATGAAGAGTGCCAACATCGCGATCAACCCGCGAAAGACGACGATCAACGAGATCATTTCGCTGTACGAAAGCGCCTGGTGACCCTGCCTCCCTGCGTGCGCCGGAGTGACCATGCCGGCGATTGAAGTCCGTCGACACACGATGCGCACACCGGGAGGTAACCACCTTGACCAGTCGGGCGTAACCCTCGCCCGCCTGGTCGGCGCCAACCTCGGACCGTTTTCCATGGTCGTGACCAGTCCGGTGACAAGGGCATACGAGACAGCCCTGGCAATGGGGTTTGCCGTCGACCGCATGGATGCTCACCTCGGCCTCATTCCGGATGTGGTCGATCATGGAGTCACGTGGAACGCAGGCTTTGCCGAATGGGCGCGTGCTTCCCACTCCGAACCCGCGGTTGCCCGGTACTGCACCGTCCTCCACGATTGGTGCGCCAAGGTCGCATCGGCACTTCCGGGTGACGAAACCGCCCTGATGATCAGCCACGGTGGCGTCGTGGAAGCAATTGCCGTGGGATGCATGCGCAACGCCGATCCCGGCGAGGTGCACGCGTGGGGGGGTGCGGTCCGCTACACCGAGGGTGTGCGCCTGACGTTCGACACGCACACCCGGCAATTCACCGGATGTGCGGTCATTCGCGTTGAAGAGGCGCCGCCAGACCGGTGACCCGACGCCTAGCCGGGCGTGAGGACAAGCGTCGATCCGGCCTGCGCTTCCACGTCTGCGAGCGCGTACGGTGCCGGGATACGACGGTGGGTGCGCCAGTACTCCAGCTGATCGTGTGCGTGGCGTCCGCCCGGCACCCCGGAAACGCCACCGGGCACGACATTCGTCGTTCGTGCAGGATCGTCCAACCGAACCACATGCCGGAACACCGACAGTGACGTGACGTCGAAGTCCGGACCCTCAGCCCAGACATACGATGCCGCCTGCAAGGTGTCGTTATCGCCACCCATCGGTGCCACCGGCGGGTTCAGGGCCTGGCGCAACCATGGGAACCGAACCGCCAGTGGATGCTGGCCATTGGTCCGGTGGCGCGCATCCCACCGCCACACCCGAGGATCAGGCCCAGACGACGCCATCGCGCTGGACCACGCGTCCGCCAGGGCTGCAGGCAGTGCGGTCAAGGCGGCGCCCGCCCACCACGCATCGGCTGAAGCGATTCCATCAGCGTCGCGCCCGACACGCGGATGGATGTCCGGTCGCACCGCGTGCCCGGCGTGACGCATGAGTGATGCCTGCACTGAGGTGATCCACCGGGAGACGGGACTGCTTGAAGCAGGCAGGGAGTCGTGAACCAGCCAATCCCACGTGTCCGGTCCAACGACAGGCGCGAACAGGTGCCTTGCCAGTGCCCGGCGGAAGTATGAATAAAGGAGCGGTTCCGCGCGGTCACCGGTCATCACACCATCAAATCCGGCCAGCAGGGCGCGCGCGTGCTCACTGTCGCCATGAAGAGATGGCAGGCCGGCTATCAGGCGCCCCCAAGCCCGGGCGGATACCGATGTGACATCGCCCTGCCAACCGGCAATCTCTTCGGGAGTGAAGATCCGGTCGTTTGCCATAAGTTCCACCAGGCGCTCCGCACGCCACGGTGCCGAGAATGAATCGGCGATGTATGGATCATCGCCATCGATGATCTGCTGGTTCGCAGTCCCGATGTATCCGGCAGCAGGATTGATACTGTGCGGATTCCGATCGTAGGGAACGCGACCGCGCCACTCGTATTCGCCAGTCCAACCGGCGGTGGGGAATTGGCGGTATGGTTCGTGGCCAGGCGTTGACGCACCATCGCCCGGTCCGCGGTCCGGAAGCACCCCACGGGTCTGGTAGCCGATCGTTCCGGCAGTGTCAGCCGCAAGAAGGTTGTTGACCGGGTCGACCCAATCCACCTGCACCGCGAAGAGTTCGGAGACCGTTCGCGCCCGGATCATCGGGCGGAACGGCTCAAAGGCGCGATTGGTCGGGCCATTTGTCGCAATCCAGCGCATGCTGATCGCCCAGCCACTCTTCGGGTCGCCATGGACGACCGGACCGTGACGTGTATCCCACGTCTCAATTGGCACCGGGCTGCCGCCAGCTACCTCGATGACACTGGTCGTCAGGGTGGCGTCTGACCATCCGTCAGGTGTGCGGTATCTGCCGGGATGGGCGGGGTCGAACTGTTCGAGATACAGGTCCTGCGTATCGGCGCACGCATGGGTGATGTTCCAGGTCACCGATCCGTTGTGTCCGAAATGCGGCAGGCCAGGCACCCCAGGAAAGGTCGCGCCAGCAGCATTGAACTCCGGACAAGAGAGATGTACCTGCCAGTAGACGGTGGGAACGTCCAACCGGCGATGAGAGTCATTGCAGACCACCGGCTTTCCTGTCGTGACACGGCTTCCGTGGACCGCCCAGGAGTTGGACCCACCCTCAAAGGAAGTCACCGGCCCAAGGACGGCAATGGCGTCGGCCAGTTCAGCCGCGCCACGGGCGATGAGGCTACGAACCGCGCCATCACGGCCGGGAGGCAAGAGGGTGGTCGTCCCGGCCGGCGACCTTTGGTCGAGTTTGGCGTAGGCATCCGGACCGATCCGGAGAAGGATTTCGGCCTGGGCAATCTTCTGTTGCCAGACACCCATCAGCACGTGACGCACACGGAATACGGCGACCGAGTGCCACGGTTCCCAAGGTGCCGGCACTGTCCCGGTCAGGGCGTATTCCGGCGCAAGGGGCAATCCTGATTCGAGGTACGCGTTGACGCCCGAGGCATATGCCTCGAACATTGAACGGGTCTCCACCGACATGGCGGCGATGTCCGCCTCCGCGGATGGGCGAAGGTTCAGACGGCGGGACAGGACATCGGCAGCCACGGCGGTCGGTCCGGCCACTTCAGCCCACGTGCCAATTGCACTTCGCCGGTCGAACTCCATTTGCCAGAGGCGGTCCTGGGCAGCCACGAAACCCTGGCCAAACCATGCATCCGCCTCAGTCGAGGCATCGACGTGTGCGATCCCCCAACCGTCACGCCGGATCGTGACCGGGGAATGCACCCCGTTCACGACAATCTTTCCGTCCATCATTCAGGCCTCCGACCAGTCCGCCGTTGCGGGCAATTCCCAATGCGTCTCGCACCAAGCAGGGCGTTCGCAGTGTAGGGCCACAAGCCGTCCGGGGCATGGTGGATGGTCTGTCGCGCCGTACCATCGCGCGATGGGCACCGCGACGGGCGTGAACCCGGGTCCGACGATGCGGACTAGACACGCCATCTGGAGACGCGTTGATGGACTTGCGTGAACGGCAAACCGAGATCCTGATCGTCGGCGGCGGCACGGGCGGGGTTGCCGCCGCTCTGGCCGCCACGTCCATGGGCATGCGCGTGATCCTTACGGAACCGACCCGGTGGCTTGGGGGGCAATTGACCAGCCAGGGCGTACCTCCGGACGAACACCGCTGGATCGAACAGTTCGGCTGTACCCGCCGTTACCGGGAGTTCCGCAACGGCGTCCGGGGCTTCTACCGGAGTCACTACCCACTGACGCCGGAAGCACACGCCACCCCGTACCTGAACCCCGGCAACGGCACGGTCTCACGCCTGTGCCACGAACCACACGTCGCCGTCGCGGTGATCGAACAGATGCTCGCCCCGGCACGCAGTCGGGGCCTGCTGGAAACCTGGCACCTGACCGAACCGATCTCGGCGCAGACAGATGGCGACACGGTGCGCAGCGTAACCGTCCGGAACCGCGAAACCGGCACCGTGACCGAGGTCCGCGCACGCTACATCCTGGACGCCACGGAACTCGGTGACCTCTTGCCCATGGCGGGCGTGGAGTACGTGACCGGTGCCGAAAGCCAGGCCGATACCGGTGAACCGCACGCCACCCCGGGGCCGGCACAACCCGGCAACGTGCAAGGCCTGACGTGGTGCTTCGCGATGGGCTACGACCGCAGACCCGGCGCGATCCATGTTGGCGACCGTCCCGAACAGTACGACCGGTGGCGCACCTACGTCCCGGCACTCACGCCGGCCTGGACTGGTCGGATGCTCGACTGGACATACTCGCAC
>BJHB01000180.1:0-6440 GCA_014191415.1 Chloroflexota bacterium | reverse complement strand
CTGGAACTTCGGCATCCAGGAAGAGAACCACTTCACCGATGGCGAATTGGCGGTCTTCCCAGGCCACGCGGTCACCGAACGGGGCTACATGTACGGGAACGAGGCACCCGGGCTCGGGGTCGATATCGACGAGGCGGCGGCAGTGAACCTCTTCGACGCGACACGCGCCGCCCAACCCCGGTTCATGGCCGAGGACCGCCGGGCTGACGGCAGCCTGGTCCGTCCGTGACCGTGGAACTGGTCGGCGACAGCACAACTCCGGGTTTTGGCCTGATGGTTCCCAGCGGTTCCGCCCTATAATGCTGGGGAATTCCGGGACGGTGTTTGCTGTCCCGCTGAAGATTGTTACTATTTTCACAAAGGCCGTCGCGGCCGATGATCGTGTCGGGGTTCTCATCTGGCTTTCAGCCATCCCGCCGCGGTTGCGCGCCCGTATACGGGATGACCATCGCCTTAGGGGTTCATGCTAATGGGAGCCACACACTTCGCGACGCCTGCACGGCGCTGGGCTGCGTTGATTTCGCTCACAATGCTTGGCTTGGTCGGGTGTGATTCACGTTCACCTCAGTCATGGGTCAACCCGCAGGGCCCCTACGCCTCAACGATTTATGACCTGTTCCTGCCCATCCTGATCACGGCAGTGGTGGTGTTCGTGATCGTGCAAGGCCTCATTGTCTACTCGGTCTTCAAGTTCCGTGAACGTCCTGGAGGCCCGCCAGCACAGCAGTTCCACGGTAATCTGACCATTGAATTGACGTCCACGATCATCACGGCATTGGTGTTCATCGTCGTCCTTGCGATGACCGTCAACACCCAGCAAGTCCTGTCAGCACCCCTAGAGACCCCTCCTGCCGACGCGGTCCACATCAAGGCCATCGGTCACCAGTGGTGGTGGGAGTTCGAGTATCAGGACAGTGGTTTCGTCACCGCGTCTGACATGGTCATCCCGACCGGAACAACGGTGATCGTTGAGGTGACCGCCGCAGATGTGATCCACGCATTCTGGGTACCCACGCTTACCGGGCAGGTGTCAGGAATTCCAGGCCGAACCAATCACATCTGGCTGAAGTCCGAAAAGGATGGAACGTACGCGGGCGTATGCAACCAGTTCTGCGGTATCCAGCACGCGCTCATGCGATATGCCGCCATCTCCGTGCCACGGCCCGAATTCGACGCATGGGTAGCGAGGCAGCAAATGGCGCCGGTGACGCCTGTCAGCACCGCAAATGACGATCAGTCGCTGGTGCTTCAGGCAAAGGGTGCCCAACTCTTTGCTGCCGGTGCCTGCAAGACCTGCCACATGATCCGAGGCACTGCGGCCGTCGGCAAGGTTGGCCCGGACCTGACGCACTTCAGCAGCCGCACCTCGATTGCGTCGAAGACGCTGCCGAGCACCGTGGAGAACGTCAAGGCGTGGCTGCGGAACCCGCAGGCGGTCAAACCGGGCACGCTCATGCCGAACCTGAATCTCAAGGAAGAGGACATCGACGCACTGACCGCGTACCTGTGCCGGCCAGTCGATCCGTCCATCAATAGTGGGTGCCAGGTGGCACCAACCAACGCTGCAAAGAAATAGTCAGGGTGGAGCAGGTCGTCGCACGGCGACCGGATGCAAGCGGAAGGGACAGGGTTCATGGCCGTCGAAATTGCACCTCAAGTCGCTCCGGTAGGGGCACAGGTCTCCAACGAGACCGCGCCGTACAAGGAGAGCTTCCTGTGGGAGTGGGCCACAACGGTTGACCACAAGAAGATTGGCATCCTGTACCTGCTTACAGGAGGCCTCTTCTTCCTGATCGGTGGGCTCGAAGCGCTCCTTGTGCGGACCCAGCTGATGGTTCCGCGCAGCGACTTCATGGGGGCTGATCTCTACAACCAGATGTTCACGATGCATGCCACCACGATGATCTTCCTCGCGGTGATGCCAATCAACGTGGGTCTTGGAAACTTCATCGTGCCGCTCATGGTGGGCGCGCTTGACATGGCATACCCCCGGCTCAACGCTTTCAGTTACTGGCTCTATCTCTTCGGTGGCATCTTCCTGAACCTGTCCTTCGTCATGGGAGGCGCGCCAAACGTCGGCTGGTTCGGGTATGCGCCACTCACCGAGAACCAGTACAGCGGATCCGGCACCGATTTCTGGGTGATCGGGCTTCAGGTTCTCGGGGTCGCGTCGATCGCCGGTGCGCTGAATTTCGTCGTCACCATCCTCAAGATGCGTGCCCCTGGCATGACCTTCAACCGGATGCCTCTGTTCTGCTGGGCGACCTTGGTCACGGCAATCCTCGTGCTCTTCGCGTTCCCGGCGATCACCATCGCCCTCTTCCTAGTGATGTTCGACCGCCACTTCGGCACCAACTTCTACAACGCTGCCGGAGGTGGTGACCCGCTGCTGTGGCAGCATCTCTTCTGGTTCTTCGGGCATCCAGAGGTGTACATCCTCATCCTGCCAGCGTTCGGGATCATTTCCGAGGTTCTGCCGGTCTTCAGCCGGAAACCGATCTTCGGGTACTCATTCATCGCCTATTCCAGTGTTGCCATCGGGTTCCTCGGGTTCACCGTGTGGGCGCACCACATGTTCGCCACGGGCATGGGTGACATCGCCAACACCGCCTTCGCTACCGGCAGCTTCCTGATCGGCGTGCCAACGGGTGTGAAGATCTTCAACTGGATCGGAACGATCTGGGGTGGTTCGGTCAGATTCAATACGTCCATGAAGTTCGCAACCGGCTTCATCGGGACGTTCACCGTTGGTGGCCTCTCGGGGATCATGCTTGCCTCACCCCCGGTGGATTTCCAGGAGACTGCAACCTACTTCGTGGTGGCCCATCTTCACTATGTCCTCTTCGGAGGGGCCATCATGGGCCTGTTTGCCGGCCTCTATTACTGGTGGCCTAAGATGTTCGGCCGGGCTCTCGATGAGCGCATCGGGAACTGGCACTTCTGGGCGCAGTTGCTGGCGTTCAACATCACCTTCTTCCCGATGCACTGGCTTGGGATGGAAGGAATGCCACGACGCATCTACACCTACTTCCCGAACCAAGGGTTCGACTTCTGGAACCCCGTGGCCACCATAGGGTCGTATCTCCTAGGCGGCGCCGTGCTCATTTTCGTGGCCAACGCGGTGATTACCGCCTTCCGCCCCGCCGATGCGACGGACAACCCATGGGAAGCGTCGTCCCTGGAGTGGGCCACGACCAGCCCGCCTCCGGCGCACAACTTTGATGTTGAGCCGGTCGTCTACAGCCGTTACCCGCTCTGGGACATCAGCGAGGAAGACGAGCACGGCGGTGGTCATTCGTCGGTGTCATCACACGGTGTCTCCGCGACCGCAGTAGCCACGGTTGCCAAGGCACATGACGAGCATGGTGACGCTCACGAGTCCGGTGGGCATGGCGGCGGTCATGGCATTCACCTGCCTGCCCCGACCATCTACCCGATGATCTTGGCCCTCGGGGTCCTGATCCTGTTCCTTGCGGTTCTCTTCACGCCACCGACGCTCAAGATTGTCTTCGTGGTCACCGCGGTGATCTACTTCGTAGTGTCCATCACGGGCTGGGTCAAGGAAGTCACCGACTAGCCAAACGTACGAATCGGGCGGGCGCTGTGCTGCCCCCCGATCCACCCAAGGATCGCACCATGACGGTATCGACGATTGAACATGCTTCCCCCGCCGTTCCGGCCAACCCGCCCTCGGGGATGGAGTCCCTCGATATCCGGAAACTGGGCATGTGGGTCTTTTTGGGATCGGACTGCGTCTTCTTCGCCACGCTGATCACAACCTACTTCGTCAACCGTCCCCTGATCTTCTCCGGTGAACCCAACCCTCATCACACACTCGGGATCAACTTCACTGCCATACTCGCCTTCATCCTTCTCCTTAGCAGCCTCACGATGGTGCTCTCTCTGGCTGCGTTCCAGAGGGACAACATCCAATCGGGGCGTAACTGGCTCCTTGCGACAGCGGCCCTTGGGACCTGTTTCCTCGGTGGACAGGCGATTGAATTCTCAAACCTTGCCCACGAAGGGGTCACGCTCAGCAGCGGTCTGTTCGGTCAGTGTTTTTTGATAATGACCGGGTTCCACGGAACACACGTTTTCATCGGGGTCATCTGGCTGCTCGCATGCTGGCTCTTTGCCGGAACGGGCCGGTTCAACGCCAAGAACTTCATCGGGGTCGAGATATCCGGCCTCTACTGGCACTTCGTCGACCTGGTGTGGGTCGCCATCTTCACGCTGATCTACCTGATCTGATCGGGTTCAGCATCCCCCTGACATAGAGACCGCCCGCACAGGAGTTGCCACGCGCCATGACTGCTACACACACTTCGCCCGGCCATCAGTCCGGCACGCAGGACGCCCACGACGCGCATGCCCACCCGACAACTGCTACCTACATCCAGATTTTCGTGGTGCTGTTCATAGTGACCGCCGCCGAAGTCGTCGCCGCCCAGATTCTCCCGTCGATAGGCATGACCAGCCTTGTGGCTCCTTCCCTACTCATCATGGCCTTGGTCAAGGGTGCCCTGATCATCCTCTACTACATGCATCTCAAGAGTGACAGTGGTGTCTATGCAGCCCCCATGGTCTTCGGCCTGGTACTGGCGACCGGCATGCTCTTAACGATGATCGGCCTGTGGATCCTCGCCCCGCGCGTCCCTTGCACGCCAGAACTAGGCAAGGCCTGCGTCGTCGAGAAATAGGCATCCCCCGAACGTACGAGGGAGTACGAATCCAGTCCCTCGTCATTCACCCATTGCGCTTCGTGCGCCCAGACCGATGGATCCAATGACTTCAGGCGACGTCTGGAACCAATGGCCCGCTGAACCTCAGGTCCTCTTGGGACTGGGTTTTCTCGTGTTGGCATACGCGCTCGCGCTGACCCGCTATCGCGCCACCCTCGTCCGCCTTGGCGGTCCTGTTCCCAACTGGACAGGACCAGGCATGCGGGCACCAGAGGTCCGTGGAATTGCCACTGCCGGCCACGTGGTCCGCTTCTACCTTGGCATCCTGATTGCCGGATTGTCGCTCGGTTCCCCGTTGCACACCATTGGTGAGGGGTACCTCCTGTCCGCCCACATGGTGCAACACCTCATCATCACGATGATCGTCCCGCCACTGCTGATCACCGGTACCCCGGCGTGGATGGTCCGTCCATTGCTCAGGTGGGGTCCGGTCGGTGCGGTGGCCAGGACCGTCCTGACCCCGATCCCCGCGTTTGTCATCTTCAATGCCATCTTCCTCGGATGGCACGTGCCGGCGTTCTACGAACTTGCGCTGGCACAACCCACGGTCCACGCAGCCGAACACACGACGATGCTTCTCGCCGGAATGATCACCTGGTGGCCCATCTTCGGCACGATGTGGGAATACCCGCGTCTGCCATATGGCGGGCAGATCTTCTACCTTTTCATGCAGTCACTGCCTCCGACCATTCTGGGCGCGTTAATCACCCTGACGTCCAAGGAGCTGTACCCGACCTATTTCATGGCCGAACGCGTCTCATTCCTCTCGGCTGCCGAGGACCAGACGATCGGGGGCCTCATCATGTGGATGCCCGGGGCACTGGGCTACTTCACGGTGCTCACGGGGATTTTCTACGTGTGGGTCGAGAAGCGAGCGGCGTCCGATGGCCAGTCACCGTATCGCGAAGTCGATCCCGGGCGGGTCCGTCGGCGTGCGGTGGCGAATGCCCCCGCGACAACCATTGTGCCGTGACGATCATCCTACGGGGTCTGCCGTCACGGCAGCTTTAACGGACCGACCGGAAGACGAAAGCCGGCGGGATATTGCGCCAGACGATACTCGTTCGACAGTTCCCGAAGGTCTGGCGAAGCAACTTCGGTGTATGTACCGGTGAATACGAGAACCCAGTCACGACCCCACCAGGCTTGACGACGGCCTGGATGGCGTCAATGATCAGGCCCCGGAGCGAGGGCGGAAAATTCATCAGGGGAAGGGACGTGACCACCACGTCGACCGGCATCTGATATGCCGCGACAATCTCGCGAAGGTGCTCGGCCGGGTGGTTCACGATAACCAGACGCTTGTCCGGCAAGTCATCGTGAAGCAACGCGCAGAACTTCGGGTCGATCTCCACCGCCACGACGACAGCATCCGGCGCCGCCCGATGAAGCAGCGCCCGGGTGATCGGTCCGGTGCCGGGGCCCAACTCGACGATCAGCCGCGCGTCGTGTGGAACCCGGGCGGCTATCGCTCTCGCAAGGATAGGTGAGCTAGGGGCAATCGATCCCACGTCACGCGGGTTCCGTGCGAACTCTCGCAGAAGCCCTGCCCAATGGCGCGCCGCGCGCACGGGGCCCGCACGCTTGCCAGAGTTGCGGAGAAAAGCGAGCGGGGTCTCGACAATGTTCTGGTTCACGTGACTTGGGTAGTATAGATGGAGGGCATTGCCTGCTTGTTAAAGATTTCGGCACCGATCC
>BJHB01000179.1:0-6472 GCA_014191415.1 Chloroflexota bacterium | reverse complement strand
CTGACCCGCGTTCCGCACGCAGGGATCTCCCATGACCGTATCGCCCGAATTGACGTCGCCCATTGCCTCATCGGCTCTTGACCTCATTGGCCGGACACCGTTGGTGCGGCTCAGTCGCATTTCGCACGGGGGTGGGGCAACCGTTCTCGGCAAACTCGAATCCAGAAACCCGGGTGGCAGTATCAAGGACCGCATCGCGCTGGCCATGGTTGAGGCGGCCGAACGTAATGGTTTGATTGCACCAGGCGCTACCTTGGTGGAGCCGACCAGTGGGAACACGGGCATCGGGCTTGCTCTGGTCTGTGCCATCAAGGGTTACAAGCTGATCTTGACGATGCCTGAAGACATGACAGTCGAGAGGCGTCGCCTGCTCGCGCGGTTCGGTGCCGACGTGCGGTTGACACCCGCAGTTGAAGGGATGAGCGGTGCGGTGTGGCTTGCAGCCGAACTCGCCAAGGAGCACGGCTATTTCATGCCCCGTCAGTTCGACAATCCGGCCAATCCTGACGTTCACGAGCGGACTACAGGCCCGGAGATCTTTGCCGATGCGTCAGGGCGAGTGGACGCTTTCGTGGCAGGGGTCGGAACCGGTGGCACCATCACTGGCGTTGGCCGGTTCCTTAAGTCAACACTCGGCGTTAGCGGCGTGAAGGTTGTCGCGGTGGAGCCAGCCAAGTCACCGGTTCTCGGCGGTGGACGCTTCCGGCCGCACGGGATCCAGGGTATTGGCGCAAGTTTCGTTCCCGGCATTCTCGACAGGTCGGTCGTTGACGAAATTCGGACCGTGACTGACGAGGACGCTACGGCAATGTCCGCCCGGCTTGCACGCGAAGAGGGCCTGTTGGTCGGCATCAGTGCGGGGGCAAACGTCCATATCGCCGTCGAACTTGCCCAAACGATGAAGCCAGATGAAGTGGTCGTCACTATCCTTTGTGACACGGGCGAACGCTACCTGACCGTGACAATGTGACGCACCATCAGTCGCCAAGCCAGTAGCGACGTATCTTGATGGATCTACTGGCAGCAAACTCGTAGACAAGGACCGAAGACATGAGCGTCACCGTTTACATCCCGACTCCATTTCGCGCGCTTACCGGGGGTCAGGCGCGGGTCGAAATCGATGCAATCAATGTGAGTGGTCTCCTAGGCGACCTTGAGACCCGCTACCCGGGCATGCGTGACCGCCTCCGCGATGACGCTGGTTCCCTCCACAAGTTCATCAATGTCTATGTGAACAGCGATGAAATATCCGACCTTGAGGGTGAGGCAACCTCCCTGAAGGGTGGCGATGACGTCAGCATCATCCCGGCGGTGGCAGGCGGCGACATCTTCACGCCCGGGCAGATCCAGCGATACAGTCGCCACCTGCTCCTGGACGGCGTGGGACCGTCCGGTCAGCGGAAGCTCATGGAAGCCCGCGTCCTGCTCATCGGTGCCGGTGGCCTCGGTTCGCCGGCCGCGCTCTATCTCGCTGCTGCCGGCGTCGGCACGATGGGGATCGTCGATTTCGACACGGTTGACTTCTCAAATCTCCAGAGGCAGATCCTGCACTTCACCGACGACGTCGGCAAGTTGAAGGTTGAGAGCGCCGCCGAAACAATCCACGCCATGAACCCGAACATCAAGGTCGAGGCGCACAATGCGATCCTCGACTCGAGCAACGCGTTCGAATTGTTCGAGAAATACGATTACGTGCTCAATGGCGTAGACAACTTCCCGGCCCGGTACCTCGCCAACGACGCCGCGTACCTGCTAGGGAAGACCTTGATCGACGGTGGCATCAATCAGTTTGAGGGGCAGGTGACGGTCTACAAGCCGGGGCACGGGTGCTACAGATGCCTGTTCCCCGCTCCACCCCCGCCAGGTTCAGTTCCGAGCTGTGCCGAAGCGGGAGTCCTAGGCGTGCTACCCGGCATCGTGGGATCCATGCAGGCGCTCGAGACCATCAAGCAGATCCTTGGCATCGGCGAACCGTTGATCGGGCGACTGCTGCTATTCGATGCCTTGTCCATGGAGTTCCGCACCCTGAAGCTCCGGCGCGACAAGCAGTGTCCGGTGTGCGGTGACAACCCGACAATCACCGAACTTATCGATTACCACGAGTTCTGCGGCGCACCCATTCCGCACGAGCTTGCCGAACAGCGTGATCGGGTTCCAGCAACCCACTGACGCGCACCAACTCCCTGTTTCGGGTGACAGACTCCCTGTGCCTCTTCCCAAACGCGAGAGGGGCGCAGGGCCTTGGCGTGCAACCATTTGAATGAAATGAAATATCAGTAAGGGACCCAGTCGGAGTGACTTTGGTCGTTCTGGACTGATTAGGCAGACAGCTCAGATCACGCCCCAGGATTCTTGCGCATGTCAACCATCAGCATTTCCCGATCCGACGCTGACGCGGTCATCGAACACGCACGAAAAGGCGCTCCCGACGAGGTTTGTGGCCTGGTCGGCGTGCGTGATGGACGGATCTGCCGACTGACTCCCGCCAGGAATGCCTCGCCGACCCCGCGTAACCGCTTCGAGATAGATAGCCGGGACCTCGTTCAGGTCATCCGCGATGAACGCGACGGTCTTGATGTCGGTTTCTATCACTCCCACCCGGCGTCGCGAGCCTACCCATCGGCTACCGACATCCACTTCGCCGCCCTGTGGCCGGGCGCCCTCCAGTTGATGGTCAGTTTGCGCAATGACCGAGGGGGAAAAGGCGTGCCGGAGCTGCATGCCTACCGGATCAGTGGTGATCGTGTTGAAGAACTGCGTTTGATCGTTGAGTGACCGGACTTGGTCGCGAACCAGACCGGTCACCCTCCCGAACCTCACGGCTACGAGAGATCGTAGAGATCACCGAATTTTGCTTTCAGGTAATCGAGGTAGGGTTCAATCGTGAGCGCCCGACCGGTTGCGCGAACGATTGTGTCGTTGACATCGTACTTGCGCCCGAGGGCGTGCAAGTTGGTCTGAAGCCAGGACAACAAGGTTCCGAACTCCCCGCTTTCGATCTCAGTCGGAATTGACGGATGGATTTCACAAGCCCGATCGAAACACTGCGCACTGAGGACATTGCCAATCGTGTAGCCCTGAAACTGCCCCGCGATTGGCGAAGCGAACCAGTGGACGTCCTGCATGCACCCATCCTGGCTACTTGGAGGGGTTATCCCAAGATCTTCCTTGAACCGGGCATTCCATGCTTCTGGCAAATCAGTGACCCGAAGTGATCCATCGAGCAGCGCGAGTTCGAAGTCGAATCGCATCATGATGTGCAAGTTATAGGTCATTTCATCCGCTTCGACACGGATGAGAGACGGTTCTACCCGGTTGATTGCCCGGTAGAACTGGTCGCCAGTGACGTCACCGAGTTGTCTGGGAAACGTGGACTGAAGTCGGGAATAGCCCCACTTCCAGAACCCACGGCTCCGTCCAACGACATTCTCCCAGAGCCGGGACTGGCTTTCGTGCACACCGGATGAAGCACCGCTGCCAAGCAGGGTGCCGTCAAGACCCGGCGCGACGCCCTGCTCGTACATCCCGTGCCCAGCCTCGTGCATCGTGGCAAACAAGCCAAAGCGAAGATCGGTTTCCGACAACCGGGTAGTGATCCGGACGTCGTTGCGGCTGAAGCTGGTCGTGAACGGGTGGGGCGCGCGATCCTGGCGACCACGTTCAAAGTCGTACCCGAGCTGTCGCGCCACCATCTCACCGAACTGCCATTGAGTGTCCACCGGATATGCCCGGGTGAGGAACGTGTCATCGGGGCGGGGCTGAGCGATGATCTGGCGCACCATGGGAACCAGTCGGCCGCGTAGGGAGCTGAACAGTTCCCGGACCGATGCGACATCCAAGCCCGGCTCGGCCTCGTCGACAAAGACGTCTGCCAAATGCGCGGTGCGAGGAAAGAAACCCGCGTACTCGCGGCTGAGGTCGACAGTTCGTTCGAGGATTGGCGTGACCGCCTCCCAATCATTGGCTGGTCGTGCGACTGTCCATGCCTGATAGGAAGCCGACTGGTGTTCGGCGAACGTTGCCATGAACGATCCCGGCACACGGACAGCCCTGCGGTAGTCCTGACGCGCGATTCTCAGGAGGGACGCTTCGTCGCTGTCCGCAGGAAGCGAAGATTCAAACGGTGCGAGGTTGTCGAGCAAGACCCCGATACGGTCATCGGTGAAGTGCTCATGCGCAAGGCGCGTAAGCGTTGCGAGATGCCGACCCCGAGGGCCCCCTGCTCCGGCCGGAAGATAGGTCATCTGGTCCCAACCAAGGACCGCACTGGCTGCGTGAAGGTCGTGCACCGTGGCCAGGCGTCCGAGAAGCTCGGTGTACGCTGCGGGATGGCGAACGCTCGTTTGAGATGTGGTCACCTGAGCATCTCCTTTGGCGGAGGGTAGCAGGTTCGGATGAAGCTTCCGAAACGGGCAAGCGGGTACCATTGCTCCAACGGAGTTCGGATCGCGCGATGACAACTGTTGCAGATGCGGTAACCAGCACGGTCGTCCTGTCTCCCGAAGAGGCGGCGGCGTACTCGCGTCTCCGAGCCATTTGCCGGGAGCTAGGCAGCACACTTGTCGCGTTCTCAGCCGGAGTGGACAGCACGCTGCTCCTGAAGGTGTGCGTTGACGAGCTTGGTGATCGGGCACTCGCGGCGACTGCCGTTTCCGAGAGTTATCCGAGCCACGAACTCCAGCAAGCCAAGCGCCTCGCGCGCGATATCGGGGTCCGCCTCATTCTTGTCGAGACACACGAACTTGCCGACGAGAATTACGCAAGCAATCCAACGAACCGTTGCTTCTACTGCAAGCAGGAACTTTTCACGACAATCTTTCCGGTTGCAACGGAAGAGGGACTGGCCACGGTCGTCTATGGTGCGAATCTGGACGACACCGGCGACTACCGGCCGGGCATGCAGGCCGCCAAGGCAATGGGCGCGCGAGCGCCGCTGCTTGAGGCAGGTCTTGGTAAGCCTGAAATCCGTGCAATCTCTCGACACCTCGGTCTTGAGACGTGGGACAAGCCCGCCTTCGCCTGCTTGTCATCGCGTATCCCGTACGGCGAGCGCGTGACGCCCGAGAAACTCGCCCAGATCGATCAGGCTGAAATGGCGCTTTATGAAGCCGGGTTCCGCCAAGTCCGGGTTCGTCATCATGGCGAACTGGCCCGAATCGAAGTGCCTCCATCCGACCTGCCCCGGTTTTTCAGTGATGGCATTAACGTGCTCATCACTTCAAGACTCAAGGCGATTGGGTTCCGCCATGTCACGCTGGACTTGCAGGGTTACCGGAGTGGAAGCCTCAACGAGGGTCTTTCCGCAGCCATCGCGTCCGCGGGAACCCCGGCAATCGGTTCCAGACGCGTGTTGCCAATTGTGAACGTCTCTTGAACTTGTGTTTAGTCCGTCAGGGTGACTGACGCTTGACCAAGGGTTCCGAAATCGACCATCACCACGTCACCCTCAGAGACCGGCACGGGCACGACGCATGTTCCGGTGATTACGACCTCCCCGGCCTCCAGGAACAAGCCGAGCTCGATGAGCTCATTGGCAAGCCAGGTGAGCGCGATGCACGGATCCCCAAGCGCATTCGCACCACTGCCTTCGGCGACAACTTTTCCGTTCCGGAATGCAGAAACGCAATGGTTTGCCAGTCCGGTTCGTGACCAGCCGTACTCAGTTTCCGCTCCTGCGATCACGGTTCCCGCACACGCAAGATCAGCGATGAGTTGCGCCTCTCCGGCACCCAGGAAATCAAGGTAACGTGAATCGGGGAGCTCAATTGCCGGGAATACCGACCCGACGGCAGCCATGACCGCCGCTACGGTCAACGGTCCATCTGAGGTCGGCCGGAGGTCCCTTGCAATGCGGAAGCCGAACTCGGCCTCCGCGACACGCATCGCATTACCCCTTAGGGAGGCGAGGGTCTCATTGTTCTGGAACCTGCTGGCGACGATGCGCCCGGCTAGCGGCCCGGAAACCCCGATGTGGCGCTGTCCGGCCACACTTGTCGCTGCGATCTTCCAACCGAATGTCGCCTCACCCGATAACGCGACGACTGCCTGCTGCATCGCATATCCCTCAGTGCGGCCCTGAGGACGTGCCTGGTGCGGAAGTCCGTCTATCCGGATCCGTGTACGCCACGCTTCAACCAAGACAGAATCAGAATCGTTGACGGCCGGTGGCGTCACAGGGTCAGCCATGGCCGAGATCATAGCGTCCGAAAGCGCACCACGCGCTTCGCACGGGACCCCGCGGGAATCAGAACGCCCACCCATTCAGCGGGCGGGCGTTGACCCATCGGAGTGATTGGTGACTAACCCCCGGCAACCGCCGGAACGATGCTCACCTCATCACGATCAGCGACTGGGGTCGACTGACCTTCCAGGAAACGGATGTCCTCGCCGTTCACGTAGATGTTCACGAAGCGGCGGATCTCACCGCGCTCGTCGTAAAGTCGATCATGAAAGCCAGGAAAATCGGTCTCCA
>BJHB01000178.1:0-6499 GCA_014191415.1 Chloroflexota bacterium | reverse complement strand
CAGCGTCCGACCAGCTCTATCTTGTCCCGAACGGGAGTCGCCTCGACGATCAGATCGTCGCCGCCCGTGAGCTTGGGTTCGCCTGCATGCATCCCGGGGAAGCATGTCGCTGGGGCGGTCCAAGGGAGGCCTCCCGCCTGATGACGTGGTAGAGGACGAGACATCAATCCTTCGCGACACCAGTCGGCTGGTTGAAGAGTGGCACGATCCAAACCCGGGCGCAATGACACAGGTCGTAGTGGCTCCATGTTCACCTTTCAGCGTGACTGAGGACCTGATGCGCGAATCCGCTCGACTGGCGCGCGCCTATGGTGTTCGACTGCACACGCACCTTGCAGAGACGGTCGATGAAGAGGTGTTCTGTATTGACCGGTTCGGCCGAAGGCCGGTGGCGTACATGGAGCATCTCGGATGGGTTGGCAGCGATGTCTGGTTTGCCCACGCGGTTTTTGTGGCACCGGAAGAGGTCCCTTTGATGGCCGGTGCCGGGGTTGCGCACTGTCCGACGTCAAACATGCGACTTGCTTCGGGCATTGCTCCGATTCGCGATTTTTTAGCGCAGGGTGTCCCAGTCGGATTGGGTGTCGATGGGTCTGCGAGCAACGATGGAGGCAACCTCTTGGCCGAAGCGCGCCAGGCGATGCTTCTTGCCAGATTGGCCTCGGCGTTGCGCCGCGCGACCGGCGCCGACACTGAGCCCTTGATGACCGCGCGTCAGGCACTGCATCTCGCGACGTCCGGCGGGGCGAACGTTCTCGGTCGTACGGATATTGGGAGCCTAGAACCAGGCAAGCGTGCCGACTTCTTCAGCGTCTCGATGGGTCGGTTGGCTTATGATGCCGGGGCACACCACGACCCTTTGGCCGCCCTCGTCTTTTGTCATCCCGGCAATGTCGACACAACGGTCATTGAGGGACGCGTGATCGTCAAGGACGGTCGCGTTCAGTCCGTGGACCAGGAGGAACTCATCCGCAAGCACAATGCCATCGCCAAGTCACTCCTCTCGCACTGAAACCCAAGCTTTTCTGGGTAGTCAGTCCCCCGTGCAGATTCATGCTTTGTCCTGGAATCGACGGTTAGAACAGGTGCTCAGCGAATTTACTCCTCTGGAGGGCCTGGCGTAGGCAGTCGGAGCGGAGGTGGGGTCACCATGGCGAGCGGTTGGGCTTGGCCTGATTCACCACGCGTGGCAGCAATCGTTGGGATTGCAGTCAGCACGGCAAACGTCGTCGCCATTGACGAATTCGCAGCCGCAATCGTTGTCGCCACCGCAGCGCGTCCAGGCGCCAGGGCAGCACCAATTGCAGGACTATCTCCAAGGATGGCGCGGACTGCGGGTGGCAACTCGAGGTCAGGAACCGTGATGGGCAGCAGAACCTTCGGATCGATCGCAGCTTGCCCGTCTGGGTTCACGGTAATTCCATCAGCCGTCAGTGCACTGCCGCACCCACCGGGCGACCAGACTCCCGCTCCCTCCGCACGTGCATTGTCCTCGGCCACCCTGAGTTGAGGCGTGTAGATTGAAGGGTTTGGGAGTGCGCGGACTCTTGCGTATCCACCGGACACAAGCAGGTATGCGAGGTTCATGGGTGCGCGCACCATTGGGTCTGGAACGGCGTCAGGAACGATAGGAGCGTTCGGGTCGGTGTCGATGATGACATGACGGAGCAGCCGCCTGTCAGTGTCTCGGTCTGGTTGGGTTGGATCTGCAACGAGTACCAGAGGTGAGCCAGCAGGCACTCGGGTTCGGATGAACCGCTTTGCTTCGTCAACGAGGCACCCGGTGTCCTGGCCTGGCGATACCGGTCCAACGGGATCGATACCGATCATCCGCACTTGTTCAATCCCAACCCCGGGAATTGCCACGTCAACTGTTGTCGAATCGATCACCCTCATCGCAACAGGAAAGGGGAAGTCGGTATCCGCAGTCGATTTTCGGGGTGTATCACGGCCTGCAATCAGCAGGTTTGACAGCACGACAATTGCTGTCAAAATGTCGGATCGGGTAGGTCGTGGTGGGCGTTTCCTCGCGGATGTAACCCAACCAGCGTTCCACCATTTCACGTCTGTCATGGCTATCAGGAACGGTACCAAGTTCGGTTCAACAGGCTCCCGGCTAGTGATTGAATCTGGCCGAAATCCGTTTGGTCCGTGCCGGTCGGGCGGAGTGACGCGGCCGTTTTCAGTTGGGCCGCACTACTGAATGGGATCAGTTCAGATTGGTGGTCGCTTGTGTTGACGACCTGGTCGCGTCGTCGGAGGCGATGTCGTGCACTTGCTCACCAACCGACGCGGGTCTGGCCACCCGTTCACTCCCAATGGTCACGGACCGTGACTGGCCCGACGATGCTCCCGCCGTAGGCCCGATGTCTACGAAATGCCGATTGCAATCGGTGCACCAACTTGCTACCGGGAACCGTAGGGGGAGAGAGGGATCGTGTGGTTCCCGGTCTGATTGGATCCAGGACGGGAGGATGTCGCCCACCCACGTGGCGATCCCGAACGCCAACGCGACAATCAGGAGGCCGCCCGGCGCCGATGCAAGCGGGATCCGTGCGCTCGACACGTCACCGATGACCTTTGCATGGATTGCAAGCAGCCAAGAAACGATCAAAGCAAGGAGCACGAAACTTGTGAAACTGCAAGCCCACGCCAGACGGGTCACCCTGCGGATTTCCGGCTTCCGAAGTTCCTGGTCAGTGGCCACTCGCCCCGAAGGTGGTATCGGTTCAGACCCCGCGATAAACGCAAGACGGACCGCGTGATGGGCGCTGCCACCCCATGGACATTCTGGTCCCCACGCGTGCGGATCGTTTCGGCCCACCATCGCGCCACCTGCCCGTCTGGATGCGCTCCGGGATGGAGCACCTCCATCCTACTCCTGATTTGGTTGGATTGGAACCGGACAGCGTTCGGTTGACCACTAGTTCGCTAGTTCATCGGTCGGAAATCGGCTCAGGTGGCCCACGAGGCGCTCATGGGCCATTACGGTGGTGTCACACCCACCGCCAGTCGCCAAATAGCGTCGATACGACGGATGACGTGTCACGAATGGCTGCCGCAACGCGCGGAAGCAGGTTAATTATGTCGATTATCTCCCGGTTAAGTTTGAAGCAGTTTGCGCGTGTCTCATCTGAACGGTACGTTCATGGTCAGGTCTATTCCGCGTTGCCGCTGCGCGGCGTCGGTTCGAGACTTTATGTTGTCCTATATTGTCAATAACCACAGTCGGTTGAAAGCAGACATGACGCGGAAAGCAGTCGACCACTTGCGCCGGATTGCTTCTGCCCTCCTCATGGTCAGTGCGCTGGTGGCGGGGTCAGTGGACCTGCGAGGCGCATCTGGCGATGAGTTGCCCATACGCACCACCACCCTCCCGACCGCGTCGGTTCCCGCGGCCGTTGGCGTCACGCCTTCAGCGGTAGCAGTGACGACAACTGCAGTGATGTCAGCAGCAGGTGCGTCAACAACCGGGACGCCGTCGATTGGCCCGGCACTCGCTGCGTCGCCTACCTTTGCGTTGGCCACCGGGGCCCCTAAGAACGACGCGACCGCTGTCCCTGCGTATGCTTCAGCCTCGCCGACGATGTCAGTCACGACTGTGACTGCTACCCCGATCGCACAGGCATCACCAGTTGCCCTCCGGGCGCGGAGTTCTCTCGTGCGTGCGGCCTCGGCGACTTTCGAATCAACTTTCGTGAGCATTTCGGCCGGTTCCAGCCATACGTGTGCCGTTTCATCAATTGGTGAAGGATGGTGTTGGGGCGACAACACAACCGGGCAGGTAGGCGACGGGACGACGACTACGCGGTTTTCACCGGTAGCGGTTGCGCTCCCGGCGGGTGAGACTCGTTGGGCTGCCCTCAGTGCTGGCTACCAACACACCTGTGGTGTCGCCATCAGTGGTACCGCCTACTGCTGGGGAGCCAACACGCACGGACAGTTGGGCGACGCGACGACCACATCCAAACTAGCTCCGACCCCAGTCAACGGCGGCATTACGTGGGCCACGGTCGTTGTCGGGGTTCGCCACACTTGTGGCCTGAATACGGTCGGCACCGCTTACTGTTGGGGAGACAACAGCAGCTACGCACTCGGTGACGGCACGACAGTGAGAAGCACGTCACCAAACGCTGTGGAGACAGCCGGCCTTGGTAGCTCGGCGTTTACTCACATCTCGGTGGGTCAGTACCACACATGCGCCAAGTCGACCGCCACGGCCACATTCTGTTGGGGCTTCAACGGGTCGGGGCAGCTTGGCTACGGCACCAACGGCTCGGATTCCAACCTGCATCCAGTATCAACCAGCGACCCACTTGGGTCAGTCACCACGGGCACGGAACACTCGTGCGGGGTCGTCAGCACCGCCTCGCCGAGTTACGTGCTCTGCTGGGGAGCCAATTTGGACGGGCAACTCGGAAACTCGACGACTTCAAGTCAGTTAACACCGGCGCGAGTTTCAGGTGAACGGAATTGGCGTTCGGTAAGTTCGTCGAATAAGACAACATGTGGTATAGACAAGTCTGACATCGGATACTGCTGGGGGGCCGGCGGATATGGCCAAATTGGTGATGGAGCGACCCAGAACCGTTTGGCACCTACAGCACTACTGACCTCGCTCAAGTGGGCCCAGCTGAGTGCAGGTGGATCCCACACGTGCGGGATTACTTTGACGGGAAAGGCGTATTGTTGGGGGGCCAACTCATCCGGTCAGATCGGAGACGGTTCGTCGGTCGCCAGGCAACTGCTGCCGGTCATCATTCCCGCAGACCCGGGCATCTCGTCAATCACCCGCGGGGCATCGAACTCACGGGTTGGCACCACATCTGCGAGTCCGACATTTGTGGTGTCTTTCAGCCGGTCGGTCTCCGGCGTGGCGACGAGCAACTTCAAGATCGTCACGGGAAGTGGAGTTTCTGGGACACCGGTTGTTTCATCGGTGTCTCCGGGTTCAACGGCTTCAACTTCGCACACCGTTATGGTGAGCCTGGCAGGCGTTTCGGCGTCCGGGGGTTCGACTTCAACCATAGGCTTGGCATTCGCATCGGTCTCCGGCATCTTGGACACCGGGGGCAATCAAGTTACTTCGGCATCGCTGTCGGTCACGAGCGAAACCTATCTCCTTGATACTGTCGCGCCGTCGATCACAACTGTAATCCGTGCGAGTGGGGCCGACGAGCGAACGGCCGGGACGACGGAAGCTGTGTTCACTGTCACGACGAGTGAGCCTGTCACTGGCGTGTCAACTGCTTCCTTTGAGGTCGTGACGGGTTCTGGGATAACCTCCAATCCCACATTTTCCCTTGGCGTCGCGTATGCCGACATCGCTGCTGGCGTTTCGCACACATGCGGAATATCTTCGGACTCAGTGGCGTATTGTTGGGGTTCAAATGCATATGGGCAGTTGGGCAATGGGACGAACGCCGGGGCCTCGTCCCCCACGTCGGTAGCTGGTGGCCGCACTTGGAAGGCCCTTAGCACTGGAAGCACGCATACCTGCGGGATCACGGTCGCTGGGTCGGGGTACTGTTGGGGAAGGAACAGCCGGGGCCAGATTGGGAACGGCACCAATGCCGATGCGACCTCTCCTGCGCCTGTGTCGACGGCAGGACTTTCCGCGACTACATGGATTGCTATCACCGCAGGCGACGACCACAGTTGCGGCATCGTGACTGGCGGGACCGCGTACTGCTGGGGCGCGAACGCCAGTGGTCAACTGGGTGATGCGACGAATTCCGACCGAAACGTGCCTACGGCTATCGCTGGCACAGCCTGGGTTTTGATTGCGGCTGGTGGCTCGCACACCTGTGGCCAACGATTGTCCGGGTTGTATTGCTGGGGTTTGAACACTTACGGTCAGCTTGGTGATGGTTCGAATGCAAGTAAGAACTCGCCGACCTTGGTGACTGATGGCCGCTCCTGGCAGGCCATCAGCGTGGGAAGTAGTCATTCCTGTGGCATCACTACCGGCGGCGAGGTGTATTGCTGGGGTGCGAACACGAGCGGTCAGCTTGGCACAGCCACGGCATCGGCCTCGAATACTCCAGCAATCGTCTCTGGAGGATTGACCTGGAGTGCCGTCGAAGCCGGGGGCGAGCAGACATGCGCCCTCTCGCAGTCCTTCACGTTGTACTGCTGGGGTGACACGGCGGTCGGACAATCGGGGGGTCTAGTCAACCGGGCACAACCTGCACTCGCTGGTGCAGACACGACCTGGTCCCGAGTAAGTGTTGGCGGATCCCACGCTTGCGCGGTCCGAGTGTCTGGGGTGCTGGACTGTTGGGGGTTGGGCACGAGTGGACAGCTGGGAAGCCCGACTGGTGCCACAACTCGTACCTCACGCGTCCAAGTCGCGGGTTCTCGGCAATGGTCAGCGGTCGCACCCGGCCGTGATCACACATGCGCAGTGGCAACCCCTGGTGCCCTGTATTGCTGGGGTGCCAATGATGAAGCACAGCTCGCGGGTACCTCTTCTCTTATAAGTGCCACTCCGGTGGCT
>BJHB01000177.1:0-6534 GCA_014191415.1 Chloroflexota bacterium | reverse complement strand
CGACCCTCCTGCACCTCCATGTCGGTGAGGCTTGAGAACAGGTATTCAACCTCAAGGTCGGGCTCTCCGGCACTGCGGGTGTCGACACTGACGAAACGGCCGCCGGGCCAGCCAACCGGCGCTCCTATCGCGTCGATCTGACGGATTGCGGAGATAACGTCGGGACGTCGACGTGGCTTGCACGAATAGCCCAGGCGAAGGATCAACGTTGCCATGTCCGTAATCATCACCGGTGGCGAACAAGTGTGCAACCGGATCGGCTAGCCGGGTCGCTCCCCGTTGGGAGCAACCAGCAGGACGGGCTCAATCCCATCGTGAGCATCGTCACCCCCGTGCCGGTTCCTCCACACTTGCCCGCCCTTACCTGCCACAACATACGTGGATGGGTCGAGTGCGCCTAATAACGGGTGTGAATCGGAATCACTGGTGAATATGGTCAGCGATCGAGACGCGCGAGTGGCCGCGACGTAGAAGACGCGGCGAGCGTCGTCGCTTAGCGCGTTGTCCTGCCACGTAATCGGATCCCTGGATCGGTCCGGGCACGCAGGCATCAGCAGGAATACCGACGGGAAGTCGAGCCCCTTGGAGCGACGCATTGTCATGAGTTTGACGGTTGGTGCGCCAAGCAGCATTTCTGTTCGGCCATCGATAATGGTTGAGGCGACCATCCGGTCCGTTAGGCGTTTGGAAATCTCGGTGCCGACAGCGTCTCCGAGGTACGTGATCCCGATGAGACCTGGGTTCATCTGACTTGCGGTTTCAACGACCGCATCGATCAGTGCATTCAACGCGTCTCCAGACGTTTTCTCGATGACCAGTTTCGTCGCCGGTCCGGGTCGGTCCGGATCGATATCCGCCTCGGCAACGTCGTCACGGGCCTGATCGACAACGCGCCATGCCTTCGCGAGATTCCAGATTTGCTGAGTGGTGCGGTAATCCTTGGTGATCCATCGTCGGGTCGTCACGGTTGGAGCTATGGCATCCCGAATCGCTCTGAATGGCCGGTTGTACAGGCGTTGGACTGGGTCACCGAATGCGAACAGGCCGGCCCCGGTCTGTGGCAAGTGCCGACGACACAGATCGATAATCGCCGGGGTTGCGTCCTGGACCTCATCAATGATGATTTCCTGATAGAGGCCAACTGGATTGGGTGAGGAAATCACCGAGTCCAAGGCAAGACGGGGCAGGTCGTCCCAATCGGCGATACCTTTGTCGCTGAGTTCCGCCCGGACCATCTCCCAGACAGACCAGATTGCGCGACGCGCTCTCTCCCCAAGACTTCCGCCGCGCCATCCACGGTCGATTTCCAGGTAATCCTCGAGAAGTGTCACGTTTGACTGCTTGATGACTGCTGAAATCTCTTCGTGGACGAACCGCCCGTCGCGTCCGCCAAGAGCGGACCTTTGCTCGCTCGGCAGCCGCCCGAAGTGCCTGTAGGTCAATTGGCGCACCGAGTCCTGGGTGGGGCCGTTCAATGTGCCCGGGAGTATCGGGATTTTGCGTCCCGAGATTGCCATCACACGCTCACACCAGTCATGCATCGTCATGATTTCGATGTGAGGCGGAAGAGGACCGTTAGCGAGCGCCTCGGCCATTTGCCTGACTGCCTGGGCAAGCGGACGGTTGAAGCACAAGTAGATGAGTGGTTGGGCGGTCTTCTCAGCTGCACGCCGGACAAGACGATGGACTGCTATGACGGTTTTTCCTGTCCCTGGACCGCCGAGGACCAGAAACGGTGTTGCGGGGTTCATGTCGACCAAGTCGCGCTGACGCTTGTCGAGGCTCGTGAAGTACGTGTCAACCCCACGATCCATCATGTGCCGGAATTGGGTCAAACTGTCAATCGCTCGGACAACGTCGGCCTCGCTAGGGACCCCGACTTGTCCGATGAGCTGTTCCACTGACCCGTGACGGGGCACATCGGCGATTTCCGAGAGGATTGATTCGGCCCTGCTCACGTGTTCGTCCGTCCACCGATAGGCTGCTTGATGATGATCGACGTGGACCAGCGCGATTTCAGTCTGCTTGACGGGCACCAGGATGAGACGAGCCTCTCCGTCGACGCGCACTGACCAGAAGGATCGGCTGTTCCCTGCCCCGAGTTTCTCGAGGTTCAGTCCCGGTGACCTGTGGTTGGTGAAGAGGCGGTCAACGCAGGCGTCAATGCTTTGGAGCAGGCGGGTATTCCGACTGTGGCGCCCGAGCGACTTTGCGAATGATGAAGTTGCCCAGATCCGCTTGACGATCGTTATTGGAAGCTTGCCGGCATCACGTGCGCGTGGATTCATGTTTATTTCAGCCATCCCTTGGCACGCCGGTTTGATCTGACGGTGCGGTGATGACATCAATCATAACGTGCGAAGTTGTGATATCAACCTCGTTATGCATCCGATTCGATCCGACACCGATCAATCACATTGGCGAGAGGTGTCGACGGGGCGTGATCATGCAACAATGATCAAGATTGACGGGTCCAGTTCTGGCGGGGGACTGGGAGAAGGGGCGTCCGTAGATGAAATTCGGCATCTGACGTGCACGGTTCCGCTGATGGGAACCGACGGCAGGCATCCTGTCTGGCGAGTTGGTTCGGTCCTGCGCCACATCCTTGGTTTGTCCCAACCAGAGAGAGCGCGGGCGTGGCGCGAAGGGATTGTCGCGGTCAATGGCCTCCCGGTGGAGGCACAACACCGGCATTGCATTCCTGGCGACGTTGTCTCGGTCGCTTTTCCCGACATCGCTTCCACCGTCATTCCTGAGCCGGGACTGAGCATCGAAGTCATTTATGAGGATGCGTACCTTCTCGCGGTTGCTAAGCCCGCGGGCCAACTCTCCCATCCGGCCCGCAGTGAACAGACAGGCACGATTGCAAATGCCGTGGCAGCGCGATACCGCCGGGATGGGCGGTCGCCCGACGCCGTCCGGCCCATCCATCGGATTGACCGGGACACATCTGGTGTCCTCCTGTTTGCGCGAGACAGCCGCACGGCGAGGCTTTTGTCGCGCCATCGTGACCGCTCACCACTCGAGCGAGATTACTTGGCAGTCGTATCCGGCAACTTGACTGCGTCCGGGATGATTGCGGGGTGGATGGGGCCGGAAACGGGCCACTTGACGAGGCAACGGATGTTCGACGAGGCAGCGGTCAAGTTGGCGCCAACTCATTCACCGACAGGTAATCCATTGCCGAAAGTAGCGGGGTGGAGTGAGACCACATTCCGCACGGTTGCGCGAGGGCCCTCGGCCAGTCTGGTCGCCCTGCGGCCACGATCAGGCCGCACCCATCAATTGCGCCTTCACCTTGCATCCATCGGGCATCCGATCGTCTGTGATGGCCTCTATGGGGGCGTGGATGGATTTGGCATGGACAGACAGGCGCTACATGCGTGGCGGGTGACCTTTCGCCACCCTGAAACTCAAGTGCGGATCGAACTGGTTGCTCCGCTACCGAATGAATTTCGGCGCGCAATAGCTGAAGCGCTGCGCGTCTGACCAACGTGTGGCCCGGATTTCGCAAATTGGCAGTGAGGTCGGCAGTTGTTGGTTTGGCACAGTTCTCCGCATCGGGATGACGCATCGACGCGAGGCGCTTGGGTTCATTCAGAGCCTGAAAGGAAGGTCACGTTGGCATACCGCGAAATCGTGACGATGCATCCCAATGGGGTTCGCGTGCAGGCGGCACTTGAGGCGCGCGGTGTTCGCACCCGGATTGTGGAGACCCTCGAGGGTTCACCTACGGCGGTGACGGCAGCGGCACAACTTGACATTGAGGTCGGACAGGTGGCGAATTCCCTGTTATTCGAGGCAGATGGCAAACCGTTGCTCGTGATCACTTCCGGGCAACACCGCGCTGACCTGGCACGAATCGCTGCCTTTGTCGGGGCAAGAATGGTCAGACGCCCCGGTGCAGACTTTGTTCGGGAACATACTGGACAGCCGATCGGCGGTGTGGCGCCACTCGGTCACCCGATTCCGATCAGGACGATCGTTGATCTCCACCTGGCGACATGGGACGTTGTGTGGGCGGCAGGTGGGCATCCACATTATGTCTATCCAACCACATTCGCGGAGTTGATAGATGCAACGAATGGCCTCCCATTCGACGTTGGAGTGAGGGAATAGTTCGCTTGCTCCATCATGCCCATCTCCGGTCGTCAAATGGACCTTGCGGATGAACGCTCGCCAGGTCGGCTACTACGTGGCTCTTGCGGTGATCTGGGGAGCCTCCTTCACCATTATCGTGCGGGTTGTGGCAGTCTTTGGGTGGGTCGGTGCGGTCTCGATCCGGGCGTTTGTGGCCTGCTTGATCCTCGGCATTCTTGCGTTTGCCACAAGACGCAAGTTGGATTTCGGAGGAGCGTGGCGTCCCCTCGCGATTGTTGGATCGACGACCGTGGCTGGTCAACTCCTCGGGCTTTCGTACGCGGCGCCTCGGATCGGCACGTCGATGGCCGCGATCATCGTGGGAACAATCCCGCTCTTCTCAATGGTTATCGGTCAGGCTTGCGGGATCGAAAAATTCACCGGACACGGACGGATCGGGCTTGTTCTGGGTATTGGTGGAATCGTGCTGCTCGTCGGCTTTCCATCGGTCCCTTTCACGTCAGAGTTCGCCATGGGCTGTGCGGCGTCACTATTCGGGTCCTTATCGGCTGCAATTGGCAGCAATGTGGCCCGTCATTCCCTGCAAACCGTGGGGTCCTGGGAACAGACGATCGGCGCATTCCTGTTCGGCGGGATCGTGGCGTTCCCGATGCTCCTGATGGTGCCGGTACCCGTCACCCCTACCCTCTCAGAAGTTGGGGAGCTCTTCCTCCTGGCGGGACTTTGCAGTTGTCTCACATACATCATGTATTTCCGGCTCGTTGCGGAGGTCGGCGCGACAATCGCGATCAGCGTCGAGTTCGCGGTCACCCTAGTGGCTGTTGCGATTGGAGCGTTGCTCCTAGGCGAACGGCTGACGACCGCACAGCTCATTGGCGGGGCCACGATTTCAGCTGGGTGCGCGCTCGTTCTGAACATCGTCCCGGTACGCTGGGGGCAACCGTGAACACTGCCAGAGGAACACTTCCGTACAGTATGGAGACGATTTCCCGAGACCGGGATCCGTGGGTGAAATGATGACCTTCGACATTACAAACTTGCGAGCGCAGTTCCCATCGCTCACTTCTGGCATTGCCCACTTTGATGGGCCTGGAGGCACCCAGACGCCGCGCCAGGTCGGCGAGGCAATTGCGTCCACATTGACGGGTCCGCTTTCGAACCGTGGCCGTGCGGTCCTGTCGGAATGGAATGCTGACGACGCCGTCATCGCCTTCCGGCAGGCTTTCGGAGACTTCCTCGGGATTGACCCACGGGGCATTGTCTACGGGCGCAGTGCCACGCAGATTGTCTATGACTTCTCGCGCAACCTCGCGAAGAGGTGGGGTCCGGGAGACGAAGTGATCGTCTCGCGCCTCGATCACGACTCGAATATCCGGCCGTGGATACAAGCCGCCGAGGCAGTCGACGCAAAGGTGCGGTGGCTTGAGTTTGATCCGGAGACCGGTGAGGTCGACATGGCGTCCCTCGATTCGATGCTTGGTCCACAAACGCGAATCGTCGCAATCACTGGGGCATCGAACCTAATTGGCACCAAGCCGGCGGTTCGGGCGGTTGCCGATGCGTCGCACGCAGCTGGTGCTTTGACGTGGGTGGACGGTGTCCATCATGCAGCACATGAATTCGTCGACATGACCGAACTCGGGGCAGACTTCTACGTCTGTTCTCCGTACAAGTTTCTCGGCCCCCATTGCGGAGTGCTCGGAGCTGCTCCCGCACTTCTGGAGACAATCGCACCTGACAAGCTGCTTCCTGCGACGAACGTCGTTCCAGAGCGATTTGAATTCGGCACCCTGCCGTACGAGATGATGGCCGGTGCGACTGCAGCGGTTAACTTCATATCTGCGATTGCACCGGGACTTGCGGTGGCAAGGCGGGACCGTTTGCGTTCGTCTTATTTGGCGATCCATTCGCACGAGACACGTTTGCGGAACCGGATTGAGACCGCGTTGGCCGAACTTGGTGAGTGGTACGAGATGCATTCACGTGCTGCCGACCGAACCCCGACGCTGCTTGCAACGGTCTCGGGTGGGCGTTCGGCTGAGGCATCCCGCTTCCTTGCATCCCGCGATGTGCAGGCACCCGCGGGTTCCTTCTATGCCTACGAGGCGTTCATGCATCTCGGAACTGGGGATACCCACGGTTTGCGGATGGGCCTTGCGCCGTACAACAACGATGATGACGTTGACCGCCTGATCGATGGCCTGCGGGATTTTGTCGGCGCGTGACTGAAAACGGGGGTGGGGCGGTCAGGTGAAAACCGCCTCGTTGATTATGAAAAAGAGGAGTTGGTTGGTTCAGTCTCAGCCAGTGGCTAACGGGTGACGGACGCCGGGGAGGGCGCGGCTCACCCAAGTTTAATCCGGGCGGACTCGGTCCGGAATAGCGCGCTCACTCTGGAAGCCATTCCCGAACCCAAGTGAATTCACGCTCGAG
>BJHB01000176.1:0-6572 GCA_014191415.1 Chloroflexota bacterium | reverse complement strand
GCACGGGAACCGGGGGCATACCGATGACTGGCATTGGTCAGCGACCGGACGCTTTGCGTGCGGTGGCGACGACCCGTTCCACTTCGGCGGTGAAGGCCTTTGCGAACACTGGGTCGTCCACGATCAGCAGGTTCTCGTCGTTGTCCGTGGAGGCGTTGTCGGAGAAGTTGAAGGACCCGAACGCTGTTGTCGTGCCGTCGATCACAAAAACCTTGTGGTGCATGACGTAACGGTTTCCGTCCTGATAGACCTCAGCCCCCGCGTCTTTCAGATGAGCGTATTCCGCGAAACGGGTTTCCGACCCGGTCTTTTCAAAGACACCCCGTACGGGAATGCCGGCACGTTTGCGCGAGATCAGCGCGGCACCCAAGCCATCGTGGGTGAACGAAAAGGCGAGGAAGTCAATCCGCGATGTCGAGGCGTTGATCCGGCGGGTCAGGGGCTGCGACGGGTCGTTCTCAGAGGCAAAGTACGTCTCAATCGTCGAAGTCCCGATGGTGATTTGGGGGTTTGGAACGACCTTTGACTTCGTCGGCCCGAAATGCTTCTTCACGAACATTTCCTCGAATTCGTGAGTGAAGTTCTCGGCGAGTTGTGCGTTCCTAACGATGACGGCGTTGTTGTTCAGGCGGTAGGTATCCCCGTCCGTGAAATTCCATGACCCGGTGAGGACGATGGCCTCGTCGACGACCGCGAACTTGTGGTGCATGATGGCTCGTCGGTTGTCTTCGACGATTGTCACTTTCGCGCTTCGGACCGTTTTGAGGGCGGCCTGGACATGTTCATCCTTTACGTTGGCGACAGTGTCCGAATCCGTCACCATCCGGACCCGAACTCCACGACCGGCGGCACGGGCCATTGCCTCGGCGACGTTCATCAGGTCGAAGTCATAGGCCGCTATATCGACCGTTCGCTGTGCGCCGTCGATGAGGGACACCAGGCGGGTGTCAATGCCTCCGTGATGCGTCCCCGGTTGGTCGGTTTCGGCAGGCGTGGTGAACGCGATGTCGAACCACGGGCCTGGGGCGGCGGGGTCTGGCCGGGATGCCTCAGACCCACGCATCCGAGGCACGATCACGGCAATTACGATGGAGGTGGTGAGGAGCACGACTGCGAGATAGGTGAGTCGCCGACGCATGTCCATCACTGTCCAGTCAGTTGCATTCTGGAGTTGAGCGCCGAAAGCCAGTCATCCAGATCGGAAACTTCGGGGAACAGTACGGTACCGGCACGGTGGTGGAACGATGGAGGCGCGAAGGCATCGCCTGCCCAAACCTCGCAAAGGTCGCGGAGAATGAGGCGTGCGTCGCCGGCAAGTTCGTCTGCAAGATCGTTCGGGCTGCGGGACGGGGTTACTATAGTCTGTGCGCTGAAGCATCCCGCGATGACGGCATCCGTGCGCGCAAGAATGTGGTCAAGAAAGATGCCCGTGGTAGTTGCGTCCGCATTGGAACGTGACTGCCATCCTTCATCACTGGCGATGCGTTCGCCTGCACGGTCCTGGAGGGCACGCAAGTAAGACCCATCATTCATCACGGTGTCTCCAGGCATGAACCGAGATGGCGACCGGTTCGTGATTTCGTGGAAGTGTGGCAGAATGGCGGCGCGCCCGGTTGGGCATCGCGGTTCCGATCCGGAACCGCGTGGTCAGGATCAAGTGCACCGCGTGAAAGGGAGTTTCCATGACCGAAAATGTCGAGATCACGATTGAATATTGCACATCTTGAGGGTATGACAAGCGAGCCGCCGGTCTGGCGGCTGAGTTCAAGCAGGCGGGGATGCCAAACCCGGTTCGGCTGATCCCGGGTAGCGGTGGCGTGTTCGAGGTTCGACGCGGCTCCGAGGTTCTCTTTTCCAAGAAGCACAGTGGTCGCTTTCCCAACCCAGGTGAACTTTCCGGTCGGGTGTAGTTTCAAGACACTTGACTGAGGCGAGCGGTGTTCGGCACGCATCTTCGTTGTCGGATACCGTACTCACCGTCGCAGAACGGCCATAGCCAAGTGCAGTGTGCCCCGTCAGGGCCATGCGCGCTTGCATTCAGGTGCAGGGACCGTGGTGGCGCCCGTGATCCGTACCGATGCGACGTTGGAGGTTTGCGTGACTACGAGTGTTCCGGCCGAAGCCCGTCCAATCCGCCTCGCGCTGGTAGGCATTGCGCATGAGACGAACACGTTCTCGGATGTGCCCGCGCGATACGAGAGCTTTGAAGCTGACGGAATCCTGCGTGGAGATGAAATCCTTGCGGTCCATGCAACGGCACAGACCACCGTCGCGGGTTTCCTGGAGGTCGGGAGCGAACCGGGCGTCACTGTTGTCCCGTTGCTTTACACCACCACTGGACCTTGTGCCCAGATCACGTCGGACGCGTTCGGGCGGATTGTTGGAGAAATCATCGACCTGCTTCAGAAGCATGGGCCCTGGGATGGGGTCCTCCTTGCCCAGCATGGAGCAGCAGTTGCCGAAGGTTTCCCGGATGCAGATGGAGAGGTCGCGTCACGTGTGCGCGCTGTCGTCGGTCCGGACGTGCCTGTCGGCATGGCGTTGGACATGCACGGCAACATCACCCACAAGATGATCGATGCCACGACGATCACCACGATCTACCGGACAAACCCACACATCGATTCCCGGGTACGGGCACGTGAGTGCGCCAACCTGATCCTTCGCACAATCCGGGGTGAAATCCGTCCGGTTCAGCACCTTGAGACACCACCAATGGTGATCAACATCATCAAGCAATACACCGGCGAGGAACCGATGGCTTCAGTCGTTGCTGATGTTGATACCGTGGAAGGCTGGCCGGGGATGCTTTCTGCCAGTGCGGCGGAGGGGTATCCGTATGCCGACGTTGAGGAAATGGGAATGGCATTCCTGGCCATTTCCGATGGGGACCGCGAAATTGCGGAGCGTGGCTCGAAGTGGATGGCCGCACGGGCTTGGGAAAACCGGGAGGCATTTGTCGGCGATGTCTATTCCCCTGAGGATGCCATCGCACATGCGGCGTCAGTTCCCGGGCCGGTTGTAATCATGGATGTTGGCGACAACATCGGTGGTGGCGGACCGGCAGACTCGACGTTTTTGCTTGAGATTGCCCTGAAGCAGGGTGTGAAGAACTATCTCCAGACCCTGTATGACCCCGAGGCTGTCGCTGCATGCATGGAGGTCGGGCCTGGGGCGCAAGTGACCCTTTCAGTCGGTGGCAAGACAGATCGGCGTCACGGCAAACCGGTGCGGGTCACCGGGACGGTGCGTGCGATCACCGACGGGGTCTTTGAGGATTGGCGTCCCACGCACGGTGGCCAGCGCTTCTTCGATGGTGGCGCGACAGGTGTCCTCGAACTTGCAGGTGGCGTGACCCTCGTCCTCACGAGTCATCGGATCGGCAACACGAGCATCGAGCAGATGTATTCGTGCGGGGTCCGTCCCGAACTGAAGCAGATCATCGTGGCGAAGGGAGTCGTTTCGCCGCGACCGGCTTACCAGCCAATCGCGTCGGAAGTGATCCTCGCGAACACCGCCGGTGTCACGTCGGCGGACCTCAACTCATTTGTCTTTGCGCATCGTCGCCAGCCGCTTTTCCCATTTGAGCGGGAAGTTTCTTACCGGGCTTGATCGCACGTGCGAACGAACGGTTGTTATGGGCGGGTCACTCAGCCCGCCAGTAGCGAGCGTTCATGTTGACTTCGGCGTCCCGGCAGAATCGGAGCACGTCACCACGAAGGGCGCCATACCCTTCAATCAGTGAATCCCTGATCAACGTGCGCTGGCCGGGTCGGTGAATGATTTCCAGGATCCGCTCCCCGGCAAGCATCCCAACGGGGAGGAAAGGTCCCACTAGCAGGCCTTGGTCATGGAGGCCTAATGCAGGGCCACGAAACTCGCGAATACCGGCGACGTCAGCCCAACGGATTTCCCGGGCCACGCCGTCAAACTCAAGTTCCATGCCGACGGTGTTCAGCCTGCATCGTGAACGTCCCCAGCGCAGGTAGAGGTTTGCACCGGTGACGGCGCAGACGATGGCTACCGATATCCAGAGGATTGGTGTGAAGGTCGCCCCATCCTGATACCGGTTGAAGGCATCCCACACTAGGGCGATGGCATCAAACGTCAGCAGCGCGACGTACCAATTGACCGACGAAGACGCGCGAAACTGGCGTTCCATCACGCCGGACCCTTGACTGGCTCTTTGGTGCCGGCGGGTCGATCAGACCTAAGGTCATCCCTCGCCCGGTCTGAAATCCGGCGGAGGCGCGCGAAGGCATAAATACCGGTGTCATGACCGTCGGACCATGTTGGTCGCACAGCGTAATGACCGACAACCTGGATGCCTGAAAGCACGTACTGTTCCGGGGCCAATTCGGTTACGAACTGAAGTTGCCCGGGGATGCCCATTTCACCGGCACAGTGGGCGCACGGACATTCCCACCTCAGGAACTCATAGCGATAGACGCTGGTGACCCCGTCAGCCCAGTCAATCTCCAGACGGGCGTTCGAGTTGTCGTAGCGAATATCGATCGGTTCCGTGGGGTCGTTCGATGCACCGACCATTCCGGTTAAGTCCTCTGGGGCTAGTTCATTGGTCGACAGGCGGATCTGAAAGGTGTGAACGCGATGATCACCCATCCGGAGCGGGCTAAGTGAATGCGCTCATCGTGACCTGAGTCACCAGATTACTCCCACGGTGATTATAGGCCGCAGCACATACCTTTTGTATCCCTGATGCGATTGGATCGTACCTGCGTTGGGTGGGAATTGATGTCAGGCGACGTGTGATTTTTCGCGCGATTGGTCGCGGAAAAGCCTGAAGAAGAGCACGGCACTAATGGTGTAGAGTGCGCCAGCGATCATGTAGGTGTAGTCTCGGTGGCCGGATTGGACCATCTGGCCTCCGACGCGGACGCTGAAGAATGCGATTGCGTAGCCGAAGAGCAGGACGGCGGCACTGACCGTCGCCCTGGATCCCGGTGGCAGGCGGTCCATCATGAAGTTGTCGCGCAGTGGAACGGTCATCTCCATCAGCGTGCCACGGATCAGGAATATCCCGGAAGCGACGCCCAGGTTAGGAACGAACCCGAGCCCGAGCAGCATCGGAACCGAGGCCAGCTGCGAAAGTGCAATCGTTGCAACTGGCCCGAACCTCGCGGCGACGGGTGCGATTGCAAGCATCGCGATCACTTCGATCGACCGTTCAACGACGCGAAGCGTCCCGAACCAGGCCTCAGACGCCCCGAGTTCGCGAACGAAGTACACGCTGAAGAACGGTACGATCAGGTTTCCCCCGAGGCGGATCAGTCCATCTGTCAGGACAAAGCGGGCTAGCGTGCGACGCACGATGGGATCGCGAATGACTGATGCCCACGAAACCTTCTCGAGGGCGATTGGGATGCCTGCCATTCGCGGTTCAGGCGCGTGATCCGGTCCCCTGTCGTCGTTCCCGCGCGGTCCTGATCCGGTTGGCCGCGCGCGCCAAATGAAGGGGACGCCGATTGCCGAGCACGCGATGCCGAACGCAAGCGATAGGCGGTAGATGTCTGGTTGGGATGTCCCTGGGAACGCGTCCCTGAGTATCGCCGGCAGGAACCCTCCCAGGATGCTTCCGATGGCAGTACTCACTACGTAGCTCGCTCCCGCGATCCCGAACAAGTACGGGCGGTTCGATGGTTCGGAGTGGCTGGCAAGAAACGGTGGAACGGCCAGATAGACCGTCACCGCCCCGAGACCCCCGAGAAAGGTCCCGACTGGCAGGAAGAGGTCAAGCCCGGGTACGAGCACTATCAGGAGGCCAGATCCGGCGACGACGGTTCCGAGCATCAAAGCGACCCAGGAACTCCACCGGTCAGCAATTTGGGCACCGACGAGTGCGCCCGTTGCAGCTCCAAGTGACCCGAGGCTAAGCAACCTTCCGAGGTAACCCTCTGCATTGCCGAGGGACAGGATGTAGAGGTTCAGCAGGACGCTCGAGACGCCGGCATTGATCCCGCCAAGTGACGAGGCGATAAGGAAGTTCCGCGAGACTGGTGAAAATGAGCGCACCTCCCTGGCATAGGTTTGTGCGGTCTCACGGAGGCGGGAGCGGGCTTCTACCGGAAACCGAATAGTCATTCCCCGTTCCCTCCGGTGATTATTTTCACCGGGCCGGGCTAGCCCCGTGCGGTCCTGCGTGCAACGGCGAGACCCAAGGGCGACGGATCAACGACATCGCTGCTGTCCGAGAGCCGGGCCGACCGTGACCAAATGGGGTACGCCGCTAGCGCGACACCTACCCAGGTTATTGCGGCTGTCACGGCAGCTGAAAGGGCGAATCCCTCGAGGACTGCAGGGTTCGTTTCGGATGTCACCGCCCCTCCTATGACACCGGACAGGCCAATCGTGGCGACCGCAACGCCGAGCGTGTGGCCGTACTGCCTAGTGGTTTCGAGCATGCCGGACGCAAACCCTCGGTATTCGGGGGAAAGGGCGCTCATAATGCGGGTGTTGTTCGTAGTGAGGAAGATCCCGGAGCCAAAGCCCATAATCACGATCAGGATGAATAGCGTCACGATGTCCATGCCACTTGGGTCGAGCCCAAGAAT
>BJHB01000175.1:0-6577 GCA_014191415.1 Chloroflexota bacterium | reverse complement strand
GGCGCTTTCATACAGGGCCTCGATCACGGCGGTCTGGGCAAGTCCGTTCTCAGCCGGGAGGTCCAGGTGACCCGCGCGGACGGCGTGCACGAAGTGGTCAGCCTCGCCCGCATATTGATCGAAGGCGGCACTCTGGTGATACTCGTCCACACTGCCCCGCGAGACCCGGATGGTCGCCGCGCCGGGGCCAGGGAGGTAGGCCTTCTCCACCCGGACGGACCCGGTGGTCCCGGCAACTTCGTAGAACTGCGCGCCGGTTGACTCAAAGCCGCCGTCGATGACTGCCAGCCGACCACCCGGGAACCGAAGCACCCCCGCAAAAGACATGTCGACCTCGAACGCATCCGACACGCGCTGCATGGCCGTCACTTCGACCGGTTCGGTGCCGTAGATGAAGCGGGCCGCATTGACGGCGTAGCATCCCACGTCCATCAATCCGCCACCCTCCATGTCCGGCCGGATGCGGTGGTCGCGGTTCTCCAACCGGGGACCGCCCATCGTGTAGTTGAATGACGCCCGGACGTATGCCACGTCGCCGATTCCCTCGATCAGGTGACGCGCAACGGCGTGCTGCGGGTGGTGCCGGTACATGAAGGCTTCCATCAGGACGACACCGGCTTCGGCACAGGCGTCAACCATCTTCCGGGCATCGGCAACCGTGCGCGCAAGCGGCTTCTCGCACAGGACGTGCTTGCCTGCCTCGGCAGCCTTGATGGTCCACTCGAGGTGCATCGAGTTCGGCAATCCGATGTAGACGCCATCAATTTCGGGATCGGCGAGGAGTGCTTCATATGAAGCGTGCGCCACCGGGATGTCGAGGTCGGCGGCAAACGCCTGCGCCGTCGCCAATGACCTGCTGCCAACCGCTGCAATGATCCCTTCGGTCCCGTTTCGTACGCCCGGCACGAATGCACGCTTGGCGATCGCCGCTGTACTCAGGATTCCCCACCGAAACTTCGCCATAAGACCGTGTCCCTTTCGCCATGGATGTGACCGCGGAAGGTCACTGAAATCATCGGTCGGCTACCGACGCCGGACCAAACTCCGAAAAACGCAGGCAAGCAATACCCATCGGTCCCATGCCTGGACCCCGACCGCCGAGTGTCGAGAATTGTTGCCCGGGCTCCACCCCCGTCCCACGTTTGGGATGAGGGTGGAGGTTCACACACGTGCCAAAAAGCCGTGCGAAGGGACTAGATTTCGCCGTACTTCGCCTCTTTCACGGTCGTGGACCGGAACTTGCCGAGGCTGGCGCGGAAGTATTCGGACACCGCGCGGGTATCCCCACTGAAGAGCACAAAGCGTGATCCGTAGCCAATCCATTCCTGGATGAGGGCCTCGGTCTGGAAGTGGCCTCCCGCCGGGATGCCACGCTTCTGGGCAGTGTCGATGATGTACTTGGTCGCCTCGATGAACTTGGGATGCGCGTAGTCATCCGGAATGCCAAGCGAGACGGAGAGGTCATTGGGACCAATGAAGATCACGTCGATCCCGCCTTGATCGAGGATCTTCTCGAGGTTTTCCATGGCCGGGACGCTCTCGATGCCGATCATGACGATCACGTCCTTGGCGCGACCGTCAAGGTATTCCTTTGTCGCGTCGGACGGGTACTCGCCATGGTCGCGGGCGCGGTCATGGAGGATTCCCTTCAGGGGCCGGCTGCGCGCGGCCCAGACCGCTGCGCGTACTTCCTCGGGCGTCTCACAGTAGGGAACCAGCACGCCATGGAAACCGGCGTCCAGGGCCATGACCGTCGCGTGAGGCTCCGAATCCTTGACACGCAGGATCGGGCAGACTCCGGCAGCGTGCAGGGCAAACGCCAGGTCGGCGGCTTCGCTCCGACCGGTTGGTGCGTGTTCGGTATCAACGATCACGTAGTCGAAGGCGAGCCGGCCAAAGACCGAGGCCCACCGGGGGTTACGGGCCAGCGAGGTCATTGTGCCGTAGATGCGTTCCCCCGACTGGATTTTCGCGCGCAGCTTCGATCCGTCCATTGCTCTCCTCAATCTCCTGGAAGCCAGTCCCTGCCGGGAAGGTTCTCCCCGTGCCGGACCGACCCGATCTCAAGCGCGGTCTGCGCCCGGACGACCGGTGTCCGCACGGCATGGTACCCGCTTCATGGTAGACATGAGGGTGGCGTGGCACGGCGCCGCACCCACCCAACGGAGTACCGGCATGATGATCGAGAGAGAGTGGGTAATCGCAGGCGCGGTGTGTGCGATGGTCGGCGTCGCCCTCGGCGCATTCGGCGCCCACGGCCTGTCCGGATGGGTCGCGCCTGACCTGCTGGTCATCTGGGAGACCGGAGCCCGGTACCAGATGTATCACGCCTTCGGCATGTTCGTGGTGGCAATCGTCGCCGGTCAATGGCCCCAGTCACCGGCCAGCATGGCCGGATGGGCATTCCTCGCCGGGGTGGTCCTGTTTTCCGGAAGCCTCTATCTCTTGGCGCTCACCGGCATCCGCCTCTTCGGCGCGATCACTCCCCTTGGAGGTGTGGCCTTCATCATCGGATGGGCCACCATCGGGTGGTCAGCATGGCGCGCTTCCTGAGATCAGGACGCATAGCCATTGCACGGCCGCACGATGATTAGATGAGGGTATTTGCGTAATCCGTCTGGCGTCACTATCCTTGGCCCGATACCCGTTGCAACCGTTTCGCAACGACGCCATGATGGATTGGTGTAACGACGGTCGCAGATGGCGCGTGACCGGTTATGCCGGTCGCCGTTACCGTGGGTTTCATTGGGGGAGAGCATGAGCTTGAGCGAGAGATTCCGAAGCCGCCGGGCAATCCTGACCGGCATGTCCGGCGCAATAGCCGGATTGGTTGCAGTTGCGTGTGGTGGCGAGACTGCACCAGCAGCACCGGCACCAAAGGCCGAACCGACCAAGGCCCCGGCAGCAGCCGCGCCGACCGCGGCCCCGGCGCCAGCCGCACCAACGGTTGCGCCGACGGCAGCCGCCCAGTCAGGTGGCGCGAAGACACTTCCGGCGGCGTCGATTTCCTGGGAGACGTTCCGGGGCGGTGACGGCAAGTGGCCGGAACTGATGATCAAGACCTTCACCGAGAAGAACCCGAACATCAAGGTGGAGTACCGCCCGATTGCCTTGGAAAACGGCAACCAGCAGTCGGCCTACCCCAAGATGCTCGCCGCTGCCCAGGCCGGGACCTTGGGCGACCTGCACGCGTGGGATCCTTCGCACTGGCAGATGTACCAAGCCGCCAAGCGCAAGGTCATCATGCCCGTCGACGACCTGATCGCGCGCGACAAGTACGACCTTGGCCAGTTCTACAAGCCGTTCATCGACTACCAGAAATGGCAGGGGAAGACTTGGGGACTTCCAAGCTGGGGATGGACCGGGCAGGACGGGTTCCTCTACAACACCCAGATCCTGGAAGCCGCTGGCGCCACGATGCCAGACCCGAAGTCACCCGACTGGACGATGGCAAAGCTCTATGAGATTGCCGTAAAGGTCGGCAAGTACATGGAGAAGTCCCAGGGCTTCGGCCTCTGGACGACCCTCCCGAGTTCCCCTGGCACAACTGCGCTCACCCGCGCCTTCAACAGCGACAAGTTCAGTGAGGACGGCAAGAAGGCCATCCTGACCGAGGCTGGTGCCAAGGAAGGCATGCGCTGGATGTACGACCTGGCCAACAAGGAGAAGGTCGTCGCCCATCCGGGCAACATGCCTAAGGACATCTCGGCGGACCAGATGTTCGTCAATGGCCAGATTGGCATCACGCACCAGGGGTCGCTGGGTGTGTTCAACATCAACAAGTTGAACAAGGACGGTTCCCTGAAGTTCAAGTCGATCCTGTTCCCGAAGCGAAAGGACGGCAAGCGGCCATCCGAGCTGCGCGGTGGCACCTGGAACCTGAACGCTGCGTCCAAGGCAACCGACCAGACCTGGGAGTTCCTCAAGCACATCGTCAGCAAGGAGGGTGCCCTCACGTTCAACACGATGAGTGGCAACCAGGCGAACGTGCGTCCCGACATCATGAAGGACGACTACTTCAAGGATCCGAACTTCCAGCTGTACCTCGAGAACTTCGAGACAGCGATGGTCCACATCATCCCGGCAAACCTCCGAGGTCTTGAACTTGATCCGGTCTTCGGTGAGAAGGGCAATCCGTGGTACACGGGTCAGGTTGGGTTCGAGGACGGTCTCAAGTCCTGGAACGACGAACTCCAGCGGATCCTCGACCTGCCAGAGATGTAGGCAGACCCTGCACTACATTCCGCCTCCGCGCCGATAGGGTGAAGAAAAGCCACAACCCCGGATCCGGTGCATTCATCGGGTCCGGGGTGCTTTCATTTCCGGGAGCCGGATACACTCGCAGGGATGTCAAATTCGCGCCTCGTCTACTCATCTGATGGCGGCCGGGTCGCGCCCAAGGAGAGCATCAAGCGCCGACCCGCTTCGTCGGGACCACCGGTTCCCCACGCACCCGCCGACGGTTGGATCCGCCTCTGGCGCGTCAAGGGTGGACGGGGAGGCAAGACGGTGACTGTAGTCACTGGCCTGCCCGCCGACCAGCTTGAGGATGTCGGGCGCGAACTCCGCCGGATCGCCGGCGCGGGCGGTGCGGTCCGCGATGACGTCGTGGAGATCCAGGGCGACTGCCGGGACCGGCTTCAGCCGCGCTTGGAAGCCCTTGGGTTCCGGGTGAAACTCGCCGGTGGCTGACGGGGTGCCCGTGCCTCGCCATGATCCGGCGATGGTGACGGCCACGGACGCCCTTGCCTGGAAGCTCGTTGAGGACCTCGTCCGCATCGGTGGTCTGGAGGCCTCAGAGAGCGATACGCTGGCTTCCCTGATAGCGATGCGGATCCAGCTCGATGCCGACCGGACTGGAACAGACCCCGACGAACTCGCCGACGCGGTAATGCGCGCGGTGCACGACCTTGTCGGGACGCGTGATCACCCCAACGATCTCGCGTGACTGTCTGTATCGATACCTGCTGGATGGCAGACGCCTCCGTGCTACGCTAGCCGACCGGACCCGGAGGCGACTGGCGCGAGCCATCGTGACGACGGGGCACACCCCATGCACACAAGAAGGACGTAACCGTGGCCGACTACCGCACCGTGGACCCCGCATCCCTCCAAGCGACCGCAACCGGCATTTTCATCCACCTTGGCGCGCCTGAGGACATCGCGGCCGAGGTCGCCGGTCATTTGGTGAGGGCCAATCTCGCCGGGCACGACAGTCACGGTGCCATCCGCATCCCGCAGTACGCACAGCAGATCGCAGCGGGCGTGATCCACCCGGCAGCACGCCCATCGATCATCGGCGGGCGTGGTGCGACGGTCCTTGTCGACGGTGCGCGAGGCTTCGGGCAAGTGGCGGCGGTCTTTGCATTGCGTGAGGCAATGTCTCGGGCGCACATCCACGGCATCGCGGGGGCCGCGATCCGACACGCAAACCACCTTGGGCGCGTCGGCGACTACGCCGAAACCGCAGCTGCTGACGGCCTGGTGACCATCCTCACTGTTGGTGGTGCCGGACCCGGGGTCGGCGCGGCGACGCCGTTCGGTGGGGCCGCCAGGTTCCTCGGCACGAATCCCTGGTCCATGGGCATCCCAGTGGGAAATGAGGACCATCCACCGGTCCTGATCGACTTCGCGACGACGGTGGTCGCCGAAGGCAAGGTCAAGGTTGCTCGGGCCAAGCATGAGGCACTTCCCGCGGGCTGCATCGTGGACAAGGACGGAAACCCGAGTACCGATCCCGAGGAGTTCTACGGGGGTGGCATGTTGCTTCCGTTCGGTGGCCACAAGGGCTACGGCCTCGCACTTGCCTCCGCCCTGATGGGAACGCTTGCGGTCATCGACGATGCGACCCCGACCCTTGCCGGCAACCTTGGTGACACGCGCACCGGAGCTGACCTGGCCGCACGGGGGGCGGGGGCATTCCTGGTCGTGATCGACCCGTCAGCATTCGGCGACGCCACCCACTACCGGGACCACGTGGAGAGGGTTACCGATGCCCTGAAGAAGGTCCCCGGTGCCGGATCGAACACCGTCATGCTTCCCGGCGAACCTGAATCACGCACGACTGCATCACGCAAGGCTTCGGGCATCTCGATTCCCGATGACACCTGGGACGCCATCGACGCCCTCGCGCAGGCACACGGAGTGCCGATGCCAGCCATTCACTGACGGACGAGGCCCGGCGCTCCGAATTCCAGCGGCCGCCGGGCATCAATCGGTCGCGATGAGGTGTCAGATCACGTCTGACATCAGCATCGCCGTGGTTCCCCGTGCGATCATTCCCAAAAGGGTGGCGGGTCGCGAATCCGCCCCGACACCCCCGACACCCCTGTCCAAGTGACCGGCCGGAAGCAACTGATGGCAACGCGACGTGACAACGTGGCCCACCCGACCGGCACGGTGGGATCCGGGCAGCTTGCCATCCCACAAACCACGTTGGAGCCGATGGTGGACGCCTCGGTCAGACCGGTTCAAGGCCAGCCGGTAACGCTTCCCACGGCCCTCGTCGTGCCGCGGCGCGCGGCCCTGGCAACCGCGACTGCGGGGTTCCTTGCCGCGTGTGGTGAGACCCCATCAG
>BJHB01000174.1:0-6583 GCA_014191415.1 Chloroflexota bacterium | reverse complement strand
AGCGGCCCTGCAACTTGAGGTGTCGTGGGTACTGAACCTTCCGAAGAGCTCCACCGAGACGTTGATCTGCGGGACCGATGGTGGAGCCCAGCTAGATCCGCTCACCATCTTTCAGGAGAAGCACGGAACAATCGTTGATGTCGTGGTTCCGGAGAAAGCCACCGAAGGCCAGGACGCGTCTCGTGAGCCAAACCATGTTCACCAGATGATCGGCTGGATTGAGGCAATCAGGGACGGCACGTCTCCTCTCGTGCTTCCTGAGCAGGCACTCATGGTCAGCAAGATCGTTGATGCCGTGTACACGTCAAGTGAGACCGGGGTCGCAGTCCAGTTCTAGAGGCCGCCATGGCGGCGTCCACAGAACCGGAAATGGGCGGGACCAAGACGGTCCCGCCCATTTTTTGTGGCCAGCGAACCTGATGCTATTTGGCGGTCGCCCAGGCGTCGTCAAGAGCCTTCTGGACAACCGTGTTGTTTTCGCCAAGGGTCTGAGTTGACGATTTCGCAAGAGATATCGCCTCGACTTGTGACTTCTTGATTCCGTCCCAAAGGTACTGGGCGGCGATTGAAAGTTCACGAAATCGGGTGAACTGCATAAGGTTCACCGCAGTGTCAGGAACCTTGTCCACATCGACGATGCTGGTTTTGTACTTCGCGAACATCTTCTTATCCAGTTCGGGTTGACCAGTCATTGGGGGCACAAAGACCCCACCTGATCCCTTGGCGCGGCCCTCATCACCGGCAAACCCGGCGGCGAACCCTTCCTCGCTTGAGAGAAATTTGACAAGTTCCCACGTCACGTCCTGGTCCTTGGCGTCACGCGTCACAACAAAGCTGAACCCACCGGACCAAGTCATCTGCTTGTCACCCGCCTTCTTTACAGGAGGTGGAGCAGCTCCAAACTTCATGTCGGGCCGGAAACGGGCAACCGTCGAAATGTAGTTGTTGGTCTGATAGACCATGCCAAGTTGGCCGACGAGGAACGCCTGTTGCGCATCCTTCCCCCAACTATCCCGGTATGCCTTCAAAGAATCCCATGGCCCGATGTCCTTCATCAAGTTCGTCATGAACTCGAGGCCCTCTTGGTTCGGGCCATGGGTCAGGGTCGCCTTCTTGCCATCTGCCGACTGGAATGACCCGCCGGCTTGCCATCCAAAGATGTGGAAATGCGCTTGGCCCTCTTCGGTGTGGAAGCCTATCCGGTCAAATCCGGCAGCGTTCTTCTTGGTCAGGCGGATTGCAGCCTGACGAAGGTCGTCCCATGTAGCGGGCGGCTTTTCCGGGTCGAGACCTGCTTCCCGAAAAAGATCCTTGTTCCAGAAAAGCAAGCGGCAGTCAGTGCTTCGAGGGATCCCGTAGGTCTTCTTGTCCAGACCCATCGCCTCTTCAACAGTGGCTGGAACGAACTTCTTCATATCGAACTTGTCGCGTTTGATGAAGTCATCAAGCGCCGCGAAAGTCTTCCTGTTCGCGTACGTCGCGACCTGGAAACGGTCAAAGTCAAGACCGTTCGGCGCGGTGCCAGAAGCGATTGCGGCAACAAATTTTCCGAGGGCTTCGACACCTTGTCCGGTTGCTGCATTTGCACCGTACTTGATTTGCAGGTTGGGGTACTTGTCGTTCCAAGCCTTGATCTGGTCCATTCGTTGGTTCGTGCCAGTCGCTGGAGGTGCATCCCCCCACCATTCCAACGAAACGGCCTTTCGATCCTTCAGCGGAGCTGCTGCCGAACCGCCGCCACTCGCGTCACTACCGACGCCGCACGCCGTTGCCACGATCGAAGCTGACAGTCCAATTCCCGCGCTTAGAAAACCACCAACAAAACTGCGCCGTGAACTCTTCCCGGTACCCGCCGATTGGTCGTGCGTTTGAAGTCCCATATCTCACCTTTGTGGGCAGTTGGTCTGGTCATGTCCAATTGCGCAGCGCTGCGCTCCGACAAACCCCAAACCATATTGCACCTTGTGGACACGGTAGTCCTCTAGCAAGATGTTGTCAATACCTTACGTATCAGGAAGAGGATCGCTCGCACTCAATAGAAATCCATTAAGAACGCGGCGTGCACTTCGCGATCTATCGAGCCGTCAGCCGTTCCCTAAACCTGTCCGCATCCGGGTCCGGGCCAATGTAGGCCAGGTTGAGCCACGGTCCCGAGAAGACACGCTGGGTGACGCGTAATACGTCGTCGGCTGTGACCGCTTCCAGGCGTCCGAGAGCATCATCCGGACTGAGTTCCTCGCGACTGAGAAGGGCCTGGGCGCCATACCAGTTTGCGACGCTGTAGCTGTCTTCGAGCCCGAGCCAAGTCCGTCCCTTGATGTACTCCTTGACCTTCCGCAATTCCGTCTCTGGGACTGGGCCCTGCCTCAGCCGGTCGATTTCCCGCAGGATTGCATCAAGGGCTTCGTAAGACTGGTCAGGATCCACACCGGCCGCAACCACGAGCGCACCGGCGTCATGGAAACCTACGACGTACGACGACACGTCATATGCCAGCCCAAGGCGCTCCCGGACTTCAAGGAACAAACGGCTACTCATGCCGTCACCAAGGATGGCGTTGGCAAGCCGCAGCGCAAACTTGTCCGGGTCGTTCCGTGGCAGGGCATAGCCCCCAACCGCGAGATACGCCTGTTCGGTTGGACGCACTTGAATTGAAACTTGTGCACTTTCAGGTGCGCTTGTCGCGGACACCCAAGCAGGAGCAGGTTCACCCACATCGCCGAGCCGGTGTTCGGCCAGTTTGATGACGTGGTCCGGGTCCGCATTGCCCGCAACGGTCAAGACAGCATTTGCAAGACCATGCGTCCTACGGATGTACTTGGCAATTGACCCCGGAGTCTGGCTGTTTACCGTTTCGGGGGTTCCGGCAATCTCACGACCGAGAGGTTGGTCGGGCCACAAAGTCTCTGAAAGGAGTTGGTGGACCCACTCGCCGGGTGCATCCTGGGCTAGTCCAAGTTCCTCGAGGACAACTCGTTTTTCCTTGTCAAGTTCTTCATCGTCAAGCCGAGGTGAACGAACCATGTCTGACAAGAGATCGAATGCAAGATCGGTGTGACGGCTGGCGACCTTTGACCAGTAGACCGTCAACTCCTTGTCGGTGGAGGCATTGAGCACGCCACCCACCCCTTCGATCGCTTCCGATATTGACTGGGCCGTAGGATAGCGGGCACTTCCCTTGAATAGCATATGCTCAACAAGGTGTGCGATACCTTGTTCCTCAGTTGCCTCGTAGCGTGAGCCGGTCCCGAAGCAGAGGGCCAGAGTTGCCGACCGAGTGTGAAGCATTGGTGCCACGCGAATGCGGAGGCCGTTCGCCAGCTGATGGCTGATGACAGGTGCGTCCGGGGAAGAAACGACAGCGTCCGGACTTGATCGTCGACGTGAAAGTTCTATGTTCATGACCTGCGGAGTATATAGACCTCCGGGACTGTTTCATGAACCAAGATCGCAACGCACCTCTAATAATTCGGGTGCGACGCGTGCCAACGCGCTGACCTACTCTGGCAGGACAGACGGAGTACTCTTGATCAAGCTCTGCAATTGCGGGACCAACGAAGCGATTGCCTCAGACGGATTCTCTGCGCCCGCCTCCCACGCCTGAAGCCCATTTGCAATGATCAGCTTTGCTTGACGTCCGGCGGGTCCGTCAAGGAGGGGGTCGCGTGGTGGGGCTCGGCGGATTGCCTGGGTGATCAGGTATTCCCACTGCCCCGGGGCCAGGGTGGGTGTCGGTGACGCTGGCATGGGCTTGCCCGCGTCGCGCGCGACTGGTTCGCGAGGAAGGGAAACCAAGATTGGCGGCTGCTCGAAAACCGCCTGAATTCGATCCGGTGGCGCGCCAGTTCCTGCTCCAATCACTACTTGGCTCAAGGTGCGAATTGCGTCGCTTTGAGCACTCCGCCAAGTTGGCACAAGACGCTCTGCTGCGGCCAGCCGGCCAGATTCGGTCAGCCATTTGACCAGCGTCCAAGCTTGTTCTCGGTACGAGGCATTTGGCGATACCGTGACGAGGAAGACCTCAACGTCTGCGGTGGTCACGGTGCCCCGGGGCAACGGCATTAGTAAGGCTGACTGGAGATCTGAGACGTGTTCCAGATCGATACTTGACGCAGCCGCTCGACCCACTCGCAGAAGGCTTGGGCCGCCAATCCCAAGTCCGACCGACGACGGTCCCCGAAGTGGGACCGGTGTCAGAACGGGTAAAGGCGTTGGCGCGCCTTTGCTTCCGGTACGCGCCTGATTTGGCGGTGTCGGGACTGCTTGGCCTTGGCCTGATTGCTGCGCGTCAGGGCCATTTTTCGGCCGTTGCCCAACGCGCGTCCGGAGTTCGTCGTACTTGGCAAACGCCTCCACCAAGAGTTCGGGTTTGTCTAGCGCCGTCCTGCCGTCGGCGCTTGCCCAACTCGCTCCCCACATCGCGGGCAGGGAACGGATGGTCCCGAAACGCTCGATTGGAGTTGCTCCCGATTTGAGAACGAGTGAGCCCGCAGCCTCCATCGCTTCACCGAACTGCGCCCAGGACCACCCATTCATCTGACGCGAGACATCCGAGATTGGGCCGTTCGCGGTGACCCCGTCAGGGCTTCCGAGACCTGCCCTTGGAAATCGAGACCTGTCCAACGCTATCCCAATTTCCTGCCCGTCCCACGCATATGGAAGTGCCCAGATATCACCGCCAGCTTCGGCAGCCCGGAACGCCGCCGCGTCGAACTGGTCAACCTGAAGCTGATCCCTACGCACGAGGTCGGTTATTCGGGTCCCTATCCGCATTCGATGCAGGTCAGGTGATGACACTCCGCTTACTACATCCGGTAGCTGACCGGCCGCCGTCAGACGTTCGAGCCACGAAGTACGATCGGAACCATCCGGGGGGATTACCGTACGGACGCGAACACGCTGAGACCGTGACGCCTGAGGAACGGCATAGAACTGATCGGATATTCCGGCAATCAATCGTGGACCTGGGGCCCAAGTCACGATCGCTGGACTTGCCGAGGGGCTAGGTGTGCTGTCGCCGAGGAGGCCTCCGGTAGCCACATTTAACGCGGAACCGAAAGACCCGGTCAGCATTCGACCAGCCACCGCCAACACAATCCCTACGGGAGCTGCAATCAATGCACGGCGTGTGAGAGTGCTGCTCGAACGTCCCCGGCCCATGCGGTGAACGCCCTGCTTCAAGCCCTCAGTCTGCCTCACCCGTGGCATGTCTGGCATTTCTCCGGTTATCGGAAACGGATCAGCAAACGCGATGGACCGAGATCACGCATCGAAATTCTGTGGTGAAAATCTGTTCCCGAAAGCGACCGTGGCATCGATGGGCAAGCTTGACTACATCCCGCTCCGTGCCTACGGAGACGTTACCACCTAGGAGACGCCAATGCTGTCGTTCTGATGCTTCGAAATTCCCGGTTCCGTCCGCTATTGCCACGTTCCAAATCATGTTATTAAGTGTTTTAAGAACACAATCGCAACTGCCATCCCGCGTACGATTGCTGCCCTAGCGACCTTGAACTGAGAGGTTCCAACTTGGAAGCGTTGTTTGGACCTGACTTCGGCAATTACCGCGTGATCGTCTTGGCAATTGGTCTCGCCGCAGCATCGGTGATTGACATTGAACGGCGATCAATTCCGAACAACTTGACCGGAACGCTTTTCACAGTTGGACTCTGCGTGAATGCGGATCATGACGGGTGGACCGGGCTCTACGGGTCCGCGTTGGGAACCGTTGTCGCGCTTGCGATCGTATGGCTCTTTTATCGCCATCGGTGGCTTGGAGGGGGCGACGTCAAACTCTTTGCGGCCATCGGGGCGGTGACGGGTCCGCTGGAACCCTTCACCATCGCGGTCTATTCGCTCGCGGTGAGTTCCGCAGTGACAATTGTCATTGGGAGCTATCGCAGGGCTAACGGAGTGCTGCCGGGGCTTGCGGTCACAATCCCGATGGCACCAGTTTTCGCATGCGGGACTTTGCTTGCCTATCTGGGACCACTGATCCCGCGTTGACAGGTTTCAACGGCGAAGCGAAAGCACGGTCCATCGTGAATTGCAAGGCTGCTGAACTGTCATTCGCAACGCTTCAGCGCTTCTCTGCGGCGTCTGTCCCGGCGGTCTTGATCCCGTGTCCTCCGAATTCGTGGCGAAGTGCAGCCAGAACTTTTGCCCCAAACGAATCGTCTTGTCTGGACCTGAAGCGGGTCATCAGTGCGTGGGTAATTGCGAGGGCAGGAACATCCTCCTCGATGGCGGTCATTACGGTCCAACGGCCCTCACCGGTATCTTCAACGTATCCCCTAATGCCATCCAGTGCCGGGTCCCGATGAAATGCGCGTCCAGAAAGCTCTAGAAGCCACGAGCGGATCACGCTTCCCTGTTGCCACAAGTCGGCCAGGCCCCCCAAATCGAATTCGTACCCGAATTTCCCGGCTTCGCGCAGGAGCTCAAATCCTTCGGCGTAGCTTTGCATCAGTGCGTACTCAATGCCGTTGTGAACCATCTTCACGAAGTGGCCCGCGCCCGCGGGGCCAACGGGGAGGTACCCGTCGGGCGGAGCCAGGGTGCGGAACACGGGCTCAACGTGTGC
>BJHB01000173.1:0-6620 GCA_014191415.1 Chloroflexota bacterium | reverse complement strand
CCTCGAAGCAGGTACCGCCCCTCGCAAGAAGTTGCCCGTCAAGCGACCGCCCGCGTAGTTGTTTGCCCCTCGACGGGGTGACGTTGCGTTTGCTGGTTCCTTGGAAAATGGGAATAGCAAAAAGGGGGCCCTGCACCCAAGTGGTGCAGGCCCCCCTCTTTATGTTGTGCAGGTCAGTGGTGAGCGGAGAGATGCTTGATTGCCTGATCGACGGTTGCGCCACCGTGAATGATTTCGGCGAGTGCTTCGCACATGCGTGCCGGGTCTTCGGCGCAGACGATATTGCGACCGAAGACGATGCCACTCGCTCCGGCCTGCATCGCATCGAAGCACAATTGGAGCGCATCGCGTGGGTCTGGCTTGGATGGCCCGCCCAGGCAGAGAAGCGGGATTGAAAGCGGGCCCAGAACCTGTGTTGCGTAGGCGTCGACCGGACCTGCGTAGTGGACTTTCAGGAAGTCACACCCGATCTCGGCGGCAATCCTTGAAGCCTGGGCAATGTTCGCCAAGGTGTGTGCCGATGTGTCGAGGAAACTGACGGGAATCGGTTCGCCGAGGAGGGGCATGCCCCACTTGTCGCATCGTGCGGCGAGGCGCCGAAGGTCCGCCAGTTTGGTGTCGTCCGGGTTGCCCGGAAAGACCTTGAGTTCGACGGCGTCGGCTCCGAAACGCAACGACGCTTCCACACCGTAGTCCGAGGTGTCGTCTTCGGCGTCTAGGCCGATGATGAGCCCGCGACCACGCAACTGGTCGGCGGTTGCCTTGGCCATTCCAGGTGTGGTGAGGATGGCATCTGCCCCTCCGGCGACGACATTCCGAACCGCCTGACGCGGGTTCTCCAGGCCCTTTGCCGGGCCGTTCCGCGCTCCGTCCATGGCTACAATCAGCGCGCGGCCGTCTTCCGCAAATACGTGCTGCAGGCGTCTCTTGGGGAAATGCAAGTCGTGATTGGCGTCGTGCGCATGGCCCGACACGGTGCGAGTCATCGGGAGGCTCTCCTTGGTCTGGACGGTGGTCAAGTGGTCATTGGTGTCTGTCGGCGGCCGGGTTTCCATGGTGTCGCGGTGCCATCAGCTGACCGCCGGTGAAAACACGACGCGGGGCGATACGCGAATCGCCGGGACGGTTAGGCATCGTACCACTGGTGTTGTTGGGAACCTGTTCGCGCCGGAAACGGTATCGCGACGGCATTGTGCGGAATCGCCCGTTTGGGGGATTGACGGACCGGCGCGGCGGGTGTAGTGTGCGAGGGGCACGGCTGCTGCGAAGATGCGTAGACAGGTGGACGGGGGCACTCGTCAACCTTGCATCTTTCGGATGAGATTGGCGTGGCGTCATACCGGTCGCCAAATTTCTGCATGGTCAGCAGTTTCAGCACTCATGCCCGGATGACACGGGTGGCGTGTCACCGGAGTACCGTTGCGGATCGGTTCTAGTGGTTCGGTGGTTGCGGCTTTTCGGCCGCCTCGATGTATTTCATGAATGAGGATTGTGCGGATTGAACGCTGATTTTGACATTGTGCGCATCGTTGATAGTGACGAGGAAGATACGTCGCTTGTTCCCTTGGTTACAGAGAATGACGCTTGGGAATATGGCGCGGAATTGCCCGAGATTGAGGTCACGCCGGAGCAACTTGACTCCGCTGAGGCACTCTACATGCGCGATATCAGGCGCTACAACCTGCTTACTGCCCAGGAAGAAGTGGAACTCGCCGAGAAGCGCGAGGATGGCGAGTACGCGAGTGAGCGCTTGAAGGGCGTCAAGCATGGCGATCCCGAGCGCGTGAGCCTTGAGCGCCGGGCCCGCGAGGGTGCCAGTGCGCGCCGTCGCCTCATCGAATGTAATCTGCGCCTCGTTGTCTCGGTTGCGCGCAAGTACGCGGGCCGTGGCATGCCGCTCTTGGATCTCGTTCAGGAGGGCAACATTGGTCTGGACCGTGCAGTCACGAAGTACGACCCACGCACGGGGTACCGGTTCTCTACGTACGCGTATTGGTGGATACGTCAGGCGGTGAGCCGCGCGCTAGCCGATCAAGGACGGGTGATCCGGCTGCCGGTGCACGTCGTAGAACGGCTTACGGCGATCGCGCGCGTTTCTCGAGAACTTGAGCAGTCCCTCGGACGGCGTCCCAACCCGATTGAAGTCGCCGAGAAGCTTGGCATTCCGGTCGTCCAGGTTGAGGAAGCATTGCGCGCCTCGCGGGCTACGCTCTCGCTAGAGAAGCCATTGGGTATCGACGGCGACAGCGACGATCTGACCCTTGGCGATGCGTTGGCTGACGATTTGAGCCTCGCGCCGGATGCGCTTGCGTCGCGCAAGTTGCTTGTGGATGAACTTGAGCGCGTCCTGCAGTCATTGACGCCGCGAGAGCAGACGGTGTTGAAGCTGCGGTTTGGTCTTGGCAAGGGCGAGGCGGACAAGGAGACTGGTCCTGCATACACCCTGGCCGAAATTGGTGACGAACTGAACATGAGCCGGGAGCGCGTCCGTCAGATTGAGGCAGAAGCACTTGCCAAGCTCCGGTTGTCACCGGAATTGCGCAAACTGCAGTCGTTCCTCGAGTAGGTGCGTCGAACGCAATCTGGTCAGCGAAATGGCCCCCCTCGCAAGAGGGGGGCCTTCTTTTTCGTACGAGAGGTCTGCTTCTGGATCCTACGGGATCTTGGGTAATGCCTTGAGGGCGGTGTATGCGGGACGCGGAGAATAGTCCTTGCGGACGATGCCGAACGGCCACTTTTCGTCGGTGTCGGGAACGACTATCTGGAAGTTGAGGTTCCAGACAAACATGCCTCCAACCCATCCGTAGCCACGGCCGATCTCGATAGCACGTGTGAGGTACTTCGCCTGGTCGGCTTCGGTGACGTCGATGCCGTACTCGTATCCTTTCGCCTTGTTCAAGGTGCTCCACCCGAACTCGGTAATCCACATCATCTTTTCGGATTCGCCGCGCAAGATCATGATCTCGCGGAGGCCCTCGATGCGGCGGAAGTAGAAGCTGGGGTGGCCCTTGAAGTTCGTAGAAGGAACCGACTTCTTGGTCGGAGTATCGTCCGGTGGATTGTTGAAGCCCCCTGCGTGCGCACCGACCGCATCGCAAACAGTCTTGATAAGCCCATTCTTGTAGTCGTACATCTGCTGGATGTAGACGACATCGTCAATGGCGATGTTCGGGTCGTTGAAGCCGGTCGGGGTCAATGCGCCGGAAATCACAACCACGTTGGGATCCACGGCTTTGAGGGCCGCGTAGGCAATTGCCAGGAGTTCGACGTACTTGCCGGCATCGATCTTCCCGCCACCCCACTCACGGCTGAAGTTCTGTTCGTTCCAAACTTCGTAAGCATGGACTTTGCCGAGGTAGCGGGTTGCGAGTTTGGTCAGGAAGATGCCGAACTGGGCATAGTCGTCAGGTGGGCCGTCGACCTTGCCGTCGGAACGTGACCACCCTGGCGCAGTCACTACACTGAACAGAATCTTGGCACCTACCAGATTGGCACCGGCGACAATGAGGTCAATCTGCGACCAATCCGGGGAGCCTCGCACTGGCTCGACGTCGCTCCATCGGACCTGTTGCTTGACCCAGCCGAACCCGGCTTCGGTCACCAGCGAGACGGTGCGCGGCACGTCCTGGTAGTAGAGATGGGCTTGCATGCCGTAGGCGAAGGACGTGATTGGCTCGATTCCCGCAAAAACAGGCGCCGCCGGTTCTGGGACGGGAACTTCAGCCGGTGCGTCAGTCGGTGGCGCGTCAGTGCCCGGATCGGGTTCTTCGGACGGGGGAACCTCCTGAGCCGTGGCGAGACCGACACCGGTAAACAGTGCGGCCGATACTCCAAGCGTCTGGCCGAACAACGTGCGTCGGCGGGAACGCCGGTTGCGTTTCAGAAGTTCGGGAGTCTCATGGGCGGGGTTCGTGTCTGCGGGTAGCGGTTGCAACCGGTATTCCTCCCTGCGTGCGGTCTGCGCTGAACTGCAGATCCCTCCGTGGCGGAAACGGTTCACGCGCATGGCAGTCGCGCGAGTACGCCTCTCATTGCGCGATTTTGTTTCACCGGGTGCGCATCTATGCGCTCCGTTCATGCACGGTCGTCAACGGATGTAGCGGGAGCTCCAAGGGGTTGACGTGTTCGGCGTCACCATCATGCGAGACCAGCAGGTGAATCTCGAATTGGGTGCCGTGATCCGGTTCGCGCGAGACGCTGATTGTGCCGCCATGTCTGGCAACCACTCCGTACACCATCGCAAGGCCGATGCCCGTTCCGTTCGCACCTTTCGTCGTGAAGTACGGCTCGAAACATCGTTGGCGGGTCTCGTCAGACATGCCAGTGCCGGTGTCTCGCACCGTGAGGCGCACGAATCGTGCTTGGCGCTCGGTTTCAATGGTGAGTGTCCCACCGTTTGGCATGGCGTCGAACGCGTTCAGGATGAGGTTCATTAGGGCGCTCCCGAGCTCGGAAGCGTCACCGAGCACGAGCGGGACCGAACGGAGTGATGCCACGAGCGACACTGGGGTTCCGCGTGCATGCAGCTCCTCGATATGGACCAAGGCGAGCGCTCGGCTATGGTCGATGATCGCGTTGAGGTCTAGAGGCCGTAACTGGCGAGGCGATGCCGCCCCCTTGGAAAAGTCACGCAAGCGGCTTACCAGGATCGAACCATCATGTGCGGAATCACGAATGCGTGTCAGCAAGGTGACCAGTCGGGCGTCATCGGTCCGTGATGGAAAGTGGGCGATCAGTGTGTCGCAATATCCGATGATGATGCTCAGCGAATTGTTGAAGTCGTGCGAAATTCCGGATGCCAGTTGCCCAATGGCGTGCAGACGTTCGCGTTGCACGACTTGCCGATGGGACTTCTCAACTTCCGACATCGCCGCCGACAGACTTTCAAGGGCACCCTCCAGTCGAGCGTGCGCCAGTTCCCGTTCCCCAGTTCGCGAGTCGATTTCCCAACGCATTCGCCTGAACGCATCGATTAGATCCTGAAGTTCCTGGTCGGCCTCTCCGACTTCGGGCAAATCCACCGTGGCATCGCCTGAACCGAATGCGCGGCTGGCTTCGGCAATGCGCGCAAGCGGTCGGACAATGCGTGCGACCCGCCACGCACCAATAAGCGTCGCGACCACGGCACCGAAGGTTCCGGTCAGGATTGCGATGAGTGTCGAACGGTTTGCTGAAGCCATGATCGTCGTTTGGGGCACAGCGACAACCGCAGCCCATCGGGTCTGTTCGATCCTCGAATACCCGGCGATGAACGCTTGACCGTCAAGGGAAAAAGCGACTGAACCGGAGTTGCCGATGACACCGAACGGGAACCTGAGCCAGTCCTTGGGCGAATGATTTGTCCAGAATGGTCGTGATGTCACTGACCCTGGATCGAGCACGATATTCGACTCGTCGTCAATGACGAAGGTGATCACTCCGTTGAGGGGTGACTTGGTGGCAGGATGATCAATGATGTCGTCGAAATCCTCGAGTTCGACTCCCATTCCCAGGACGCCAATCACCTGACTTGGCTGGGACAGGCTGGCCGTAATCGGCGTCAATACGTAGAACCCAGAGCGCCCTGTGGTGAGTGAACGGGTTACCTGCCATGCCTGGGTGCCCGCCACCGCGGTGACGAAACCTTGGTAAGCGGAGATGTTGAATGATGGTGTGTCATTCGAAGTTGCGAAACGGTTGCCGTCGAGAGTGAATGTGGCGAGTCGGGTATTCGATCCGAGACGCGTGGCGAACTCACGCAGTGCCTGGTCCTGATCGGCGCGGGCATCGTCACCATACGACCGGAGTTGACCAAGGCTAGCGGTGGCGCGTGCCGTGGCAAGTAGGGACGTCAGGTGATGGTCGATGAGGTTTGCTGTCGCAGTAGCCTCGGCGATTACACCACGTTCGGCCTCACGCCTCAATTCGGCCCGGTAGTTCAGCGAGACGGCCAATCCGATTGTGCCGAGGGGGACCGCTATGGCGACCGCAATGATCAGGACAATCCGCACGCGAAGCGTAGAGGTGGAAAATGGAAAGCGTAGACGTGCAGATTGGATTGCCCGAAAGATTCGTCTTGTCACGACATGAAGGCGGTTCATCAGAAAGGTGAAGGTAAACGGCGCCCGGTGACGAGAGTGTCCATGCGTGTTCGCCCAGTTCACTTGGTTGCATGCGTCGTGGTTGCTGCTCGGTTGCAAACTGGTTGGAAGGCATCGTACTCGATTGCACGAACGATTTGTCCCTGGTGATGCAACTGGTCACACCTGGGTTAGAAGCTGACGGACGTGGTTCGTTGAAACGATTCGGGGTTTATGGATATCGGGTAGGCTGTCACCGTTTTGAAGGCCATTTTTTCAACCGATCTGCCGTCCAGGAAGAGACTTGGGGCATCGTAGTGCGGTCTCAAGGGAGATGGGTGATGGACGTCACGGGTAGGCCGGGCTCCGTGGCGGTCGTAGCGGCCATTGCCGACCCGATATCGAGGCTTGGTATTGAAGTGATGCTGACCTCTCTGGGTGGTGTCGGTTCGGTCACCAACGTGCCCGACATGTCTGGATTGATAGAGGCCGTGGAAACCAAGGCACCGTCCACGTTGGTTATTGACACTCGTTTCGGGCAGGTGAACGACGGGCGAGGCA
>BJHB01000172.1:3427-6651 GCA_014191415.1 Chloroflexota bacterium | reverse complement strand
CAGTGAATGGCCCGGATGTTCCGGTTGAGCGAGTGGGCCACGCGACGATCCGCAAGTTGGCGGGTGAGGGGGGTGCTGTCTCGCTTGTCACCCCTGCAATCTATTACGACATCACCATCGACCCCTCAGCAACCGAGAACTTTCCCATTGCGGACGGGTGGCAGGGATTCGTCTATGTTCTTTCCGGTCTGGGTTCGTTTGGAAACCCGGCCGAAACCGTAGGCGATGGTGAAATCGGAATACTCGGCCCAACGGGTGGCCTCAACGTCATTGCCGGCACGTCAGGCGTGCGGTTCATGCTTGGCGCTGGCCAACCACTTCGGGAACCGATCAGGTGGCGCGGTCCGTATGTCGACTGACCTGGTCAGCCTTGCGGGTTTTCGGGGGCGATGTGTGAAAAGGTGAGTGCCCCAGACGTCATTTGACGTCCGGGGCGCCTGCCTTCGTGCGTTTTGGAGGTTATTGCTCACCGAGTTGAGTGAGCAGGCCGTGAGTGTTCGACGGATCGATGTTCAGGATCCGCCATCCAGCTGCGGTGTCGATTGGCCCGTTGGCAGTGGCAGGGCCGAGTTGCAGGCCGCACGCCAGCGCCGGCGCAACTGCCTCGGTCAAATGCCCGGCAGTTGTGTATGCAATGTGGTGCAATGCGCCGTTCGGGTTGGCGCGCAAGAAGTCTGCGAATGGACCGGTCTCCGTGATCGGCTTGATGAGCTCGATGCCGGTCGATCCGTCGCCAAGCCGGAAGACGGCCACCTCAAAGTTGAACCCTGGCCCAGCATCCCCGCGTCGGTCTAGGACAAGCCCCAACATGTCCCGGTAGAACGCAATCGCCGCATCAAGGTCGGGGACCACATACCCCACATGGTGAAGTCCGGTTAACATATCTGACCACTCCTGTCCAATTGCAAAGTTCCTTTAAGCGTAAGCTAACTGATCCTCATTCTTTGACGTCCAGAGGAGATCATGGGGTCAGTGCTGGCTTTGCGCGGGCGGCAGTATAGCCGTATCCAGTTCTGTTGAGAGTGGGTTACGTTCTCGGGAACCACCTGACGACGCTATACTGCCCGTCGTGAGTGCAGCGTCTCCCGACGTTCCCGAAGCCGTATCCGGCGGGACGATCAACCGCATACCTGGGAGGGAATTGCCAGTGGCCGGCGCCCGTCGGGGTGTGGCGCTCGCTTCCCGAGGTGCATCTGCGAGGCTCCTTGGCAGGTTTGTCTTGGGCACGGTTGGCTTGGCAGTTTTTTCGGGTGTGATTGGTTGCAATCCACTGACGGATGGGCCGTCCCCTTTTCCAACCGCAACGGTCAGGCCGACGGCAACACCGAACCGTGCCTACTCAACGGTGCGTGTCGGAACCATCATTGACGCAGTCAAGACCCTTGGTCGGGTCGTCGCTGCCCAGGAAGCTGATCTCAATTTCCGGAACACGGGTCGCATACGCGACGTGTTTGTGCAGCCGGGAGATCTGGTGACTGCGGGCCAGGTTCTCGCCGAACTCGACCAGCGTGATCTGCCGTGGCAGCTTTCCCGCGCACGCCTCGGAGTTCGGCAGGCTGAGGCACGCCTCGAGGCTGCCGTCGCTCGACAGGTTGTCGACACGGTTCGAGTGGATGAACTTGCCGTGCAGAGCGCCGTGGTTCAACTCGCGGGTGCGAAACTCGCTCAGTCGCGGCTGGACGCTGACGTTCCTGACGCGGATGTGCTCGATGCGCGATCGAGGATCGCTTCGGCGCGCAGCGCGCTTGACACCGCCCGCTTCGCAATCCGTGCCCGTGACGCTGACCTCGCGGTCAAACAGGCTGAACTTGCTGTCAAGTTGCTGCCTCCGAATGCTCAGGAAATTGCCCGCGCGCGGTTGGAAATCGAGATTGCCCGTGTTCGGCTTTCCCAAACGCAAGCTGGTCCACGGGCCGAGGACATTCGTGCCGCTGAAATTCTCGTTGATCAGGAGAGGACACGTCTGGCGCGACTGACAGATTCGTCCCCGGTGCGTGCCGAGGACATCGCCGGCGGGCGCTTGGAGCTGCTTCGCGCCGAGGGTGTCGTGACACGGGTCTTTGCAGATATCGATGCTGGGCTGCTGGTTGCAGCGGTCCCGCGCGCATCCGCCATCGCGTCGGCCCGCAATGGGGTTGACGTCGCCCGAAACGCGTTGGAGAAACTTTTGGCGACCGTGCCGTCGGCAACCGAAATCGAGGCGCAGCGGTCTTCGATCAGGCTTGCTGAGATTGCGCTCGAAAGGTTGCGGTCGCCTCAGACATTTGACGCCGAATCGGCCCGCGTCGCGGTGAAGGTGGCTGAGGCGAGGCTTGGCCAACTCGTTGCCGGGCCGAACGAGGCTGAGATTGCGTCAATCCGCGCCCAGATTTCGGCGATTGAATTGGCACGAGACGGCGCGAAAGGTGCGGTGACGGTTGCCGAGGCAAACGTGCAAGCTGCAGAGAGTCGGCTCGAGTTCGTTCTTGAGGGGCCGAACCGATTTGACAGGGACGATGCGGCCAATCGGATCAGCGCAGTGCAGGCGCAGATTACCGGGCTGAATGACCGCGTAGACACAAATCGGCAGGCCGCTGACCAGGCACGGACCATTGCGACGTTCGATCAGGAGACGCTCAGACGTGCCGTTGCGCAGGCCCGCCTTGACGTTTCCAACTTTGAAGACCAGACCGGCGATGTCAGGATTGTGGCACCGTTTCCTGGCAGGATCACTCGCTTGGCCGCGCGTCCGGGCGACACGGTGCAAGCGTTTTTCCCCGTCATGAATCTGTCAAGCCTTGAGGGAGTTGTAGTCAAGGCGGACATTTCCGAGGCCGATGTCCCTAGGTTGCGAGAGGGAATGCCCGTCGACCTGACGCTTGACATATATCCCGGACAGTTGATCCGGGGGCGCATCATTTCGTTGCCAGTGTCTACGACCGAACGCGTTGGCGCGGCACGGGACAGGGCCACGCGAATTGCAGTTGATTGGCCTACGCCGACCCCACTCGGGCGTCCGGAATTGGGCATGCTTGCGCGGATCCAGATCACGCTCCTCAGCAAGCCCGATGTCCTCCTGGTACCCAACACCGCAATCAAGATTGTTGGCAAGCGGAAATTCATCGAATACATGGATGGGGATATTCGGCGGTCACGGAACGTTGAGCTTGGGATCCAGACCGACACAGACACCGAAGTGTTGTCGGGTGTCCAACCGGGCATGGTGGTGATCGCGGGGCAGAACT
>BJHB01000172.1:0-3417 GCA_014191415.1 Chloroflexota bacterium | reverse complement strand
AGCACGAACGTCCCCGTCTTCCCAGACCTTCTCACACCCCTTTTTTCTCTACGTCGGCTGCCGTAAGTGAGGCCATGCATGCGTCCGCTCATTCTTGTCCCGACGGTGTTCGAGGCGGTTCAGGTGTTTGGCGAGATCGCCCGGCATCCCCTGTCCACGGACGGCCACGCACCCGCCAGGTATTTGTTCCGGGACGATGGGGAATACGAAGTTCACATCCGCGGGTCGGTTTCTGATCCTTCACAGGTTGACCTTGCCCCGGCACTTGAGCGTGAGCGAGCTGTCGAAGTCGCCATAGAAGTGTGCGGCTTCGGGTTGGCAGCGTCGGGGATCGGTGCGATGAATGCCTTGGCGCGGGAGGGTCGTCTGATGCGTCCAAGTGGCTCAGAATATGGTGAACCTTCGCCGGGAGGTCGTCCGGCCACGATCCTGATCGGTATCGCCGGCTCATATGACCTAGGGGTGGCGCCTGTCGGTAGTGTTGTTATCGGAAGCCGAGCTACATGCGACGGCATAGGCGCGGGGACAGGTAAGGATTTCGTGGCGGCCGGAGCGATGGGATGGTCCCAAGGCCATGCCCGAAAAGGCATCCAACCAGTTCAGGACACGATTGCGTTGGACAGCTGGCTCAAAGATGCTCTTCCGGAAAGTGAGCTTACTGACCGAGTCTTTTTCGGAGGAGAGGTGCTTTCGGTCTCCGCTGCGTCGGGGAGTGCGGACGATGCGCAAACCCGGCGCATTCGGCACGCCGAGGCACTGATCGAGGACATGGAGGCGTTTGCGGTCGCACTTGCCACGCGCTTGGGTGGTGGGTCACTGACGCTTATCCGTGGCGTGTCCAACGCCGTCGGTGATCGCGACCATCGAAATTGGAAAACCGGACCTGCCCTGGGTGCGGTGAGCAGGGTTCTTGCGGCTGCAATCGGGCTGGCAGGTTCACATCATGGATTCTCATAGGTCTGGCCGATAGGACACTTCTGGCAATCTACTGGTAGTCTCACGTCATTCGGTGATCGCAAGTTTCGTCCACGTCCGTTAGATCGTGAATACTCCTCTGATCTGCCGACATAGCTTGCCTTTACCGCTCAATATTTTGGTTCACGGATCGTCTCCAAATGACTAGTGATGCGGTGACGCGCGCAGCCCCGAGTGGGTTGACTACAAACGCTCCCGACGTGATCGTCCCCATCGCTGATGGTATGTGGGAACAGTGGTTCCATCAGGTTATGCATTCCTTGGGCAATCACTCGTATTTGCTGGTGTTTTTCGGATCATTTCTGGAGAACACCGTCATTCTTGGATTTCTGCTTCCGGGCGGTGTGGCGGTTGCGATTGCGTCGGCCGCCGGTCGCGAGGTCGACGCATCACTTCCTGTTCTCGTCGCACTTGGCGCCGCCGGAATGTGCGGCGGGGCAGTATTTGACTTCTGGCTAGGGTGCATCGGAGCTGAACGCGTGCTCCTCCAACCCTGGGTGGGTCGGCTTGGTCCATACCTGCTTGGAAAGCTTGACGAGGCGAAGCCACACATCAACAAGCACGGTTGGTGGATGATGCTCGTCGTACACGCATTTGGCCATGGCCGGTCGTCGCTCGCCCTCGCAGCGGGCGCTAGTCGCCTCTCTTTTGTGCGCTTCCTGCTCATGGAAGCACCGGCGGCCCTTCTCTGGTCGGGTGCCTTTGTAGGCGGGGGCTACTTCCTCGGAGGTGAGTGGCGCAGGGTCACGTGGGTGATGAACCGCATGGGTTGGATGGGTGCGGCTGTTGCGGTGGTTGCCTGCCTATTTTGGTGGTATCGACGTAGCAACTCGCCGAGTTCGGGCAGTGGAGCGTCAGCTCAAGAGGTGGAAGAACCGACCGTGCTCAAGGCCGATCCCATCGCTGACGCGGTAACGGTAGACCGAATGAAACTCGGACGCGTCGCGGTTTGAGCGACCATCGCCTCACCACGCACCTAATGGCTGTACTGGACGGTTTTCAAGGGGGCCACGGGCGGGCGAAGTTCGTGATGATTGGACCTCCAAACCGGATGTCCGGTTGATCGTCCAAAAACTGGTTTGATGCCGGGTCGTCTAGGTTCCGTTCGAACCGTGATCCGGGCCACACGCCAAGTGTCATGTCGTCCCAGTTGGCATCGAAGTATGGAACGGGGTTCGTCGCGATAGCTCGGCCCTGCTTGCGAATTTCAAGATGAAGGTGGGGGTTCCGGTTGCACGTGTACGGAGCAATCGAATCACCCGTGTTCCCCACGACCTGACCCGGTTCGACACGGTCGCCAACACGCACATGTCGCGTCCGTTCTACGAGGTGCCCGTACATCGCTATGTTGCCATCATCAAGGAGAAGAACACAGTTGTGGGGAGGGGAGCCGAAGTCCCCGTCAACCGCAATTACCTTTCCTGGGGCGATTGCGACTACCTCGGACCCACATTCGGTGGCGAAGTCAATTCCGAAATGGATGCCTTGCCCTTGAACATATGTTGAATTCCGCCCACGGTACCCAGCCGTTGTGACGCCGTACCACTGGGCGACGTACCACGTGGATGGACCTGGCGGACCGGCAAAGGGAAGACGATATGGCTTGTCCCCGGTCGCCTCCGACGGGGCTGGCGGCGGTGCCGGAACCGCTTCGACGGTTCCAGTTCCGCCTAATTCCATGCGCCAGAGTGATTTGTCGGCCGCAGATACGAACACAAGTTTCGACCCGTCGTGAGATATGTCCCAATCGAAGTTTGCAATCTGGAACGGTGTGGTCGAAGGATCAGTCAGGCGTCGAACATTGCCCGTTTCCGGTGAAACTTCCCAAACTTCGTGGCTTGCCGAACGGGATACCCGGTGCGGGATGACAAGTAGGCGGTTGTCGGACGTCCATCGGTAACCGCCGATCATCGCAATGCGGCGCCTGCGGGAACCGTCGGTTCGCGTTACCCATAGCCCGTCTTGGTCGCCCTTCCTGTTCCACATCGAGACATGGGCAATCCAGGTTCCATCCGGCGATGTGACGAGGCCAGTCAGGCGTTTGCCCCGGGCGAGTTCAATGATCGACTCATCGCGAGTGTCGTATGCCCAATACGAAGGATCGTCTGGTTCGGCACGCCGTCCGGACAGAAGTAGTCGGACATTACCGCCGCCGTCGGGTGCAGGGATCCAAGCTTGGACGGAACCATTGATCGGGAGGCGGATTTTGCGTCCGTCTTCCCCATCAGCGCGCGCAATCATTACTTGAGTAAGGCCGAACGCGGAGTTGGCCCATCCTGACGAGCCGGCTCCTGTTGACGGGCCTCCGGGAGACCCGACCCCGCTCGCGGTGTAAGCGACGGCGGTAGCGTCACTTGAAAATACCGGAGTGGTCGTGGTTGGAAGGGACCATTCCCGCCCGCTGGGCAGGTGTGTGACTGCCGTGTCACGTCTCTGGACCCT
>BJHB01000171.1:0-6735 GCA_014191415.1 Chloroflexota bacterium | reverse complement strand
GGTCAACGCGTCCATCATTTCTAGCGCCGCAGGAATGATCCCGGCACCGATGATGTCTGAAGTCGCCTGGCTTGCACTATCAATGGTGGGGAAGCTTGCGAGGATTGTCCTTACCGCCTCGGCAACCGGCATAAGCCTAACGGCAACCTGCGTCACAACTGCAAATGTGCCCTCAGAACCAACAAGGCAGCCCGTCAAGTCGTATCCAGGCGAGTCTGAGGCGGGCATCCCCTTGGAAAGGCTGCCGGTGTGTACGACCTCACCTGATGCCAAGACGCATTCCAGACCAGTAACGTGGTTCGTGGTCACCCCATAGGCAAGGCAGTGGGCACCGCCTGCGTTTTCTGCAACGTTTCCGCCGATGGAGCACGCGGCTTGGCTTGAAGGATCGGGGGCGAAGTAAAGGCCGTATTTGGATACCGACTTCGTGAGGTCCAAATTAACCAATCCGGGCTCAACAACTGCCCGTAGGTTTGCCGGATCGACCGACACGACCTTGCGCATCCGTGAAAACCCCAAGGCGACTCCGCCTTCGGTTGGAACTGCCCCGCCGGACAGGCCGGTACCGGATCCGCGGGCGACAACGGGAAGACCGAACCGGGCTGCCGTGCGCATTACCCCAACAACGTCGGAGCAAGACCCAACCAGTGCGACCGCATCCGGGTGCCCGACGTCAATCGAGCCATCGTATTCATACGAACGCACCATTTCGCGACGCCAATGAACGTTTGCGTCGCCAACCACCGAGCCGAGCGCTTGGACGAGGGCTGAAATCACGCCATTCTGGTCCGAACGTGGCGACGTGCCAACCGAGGTGCTGGTCGATGGCATGGGGGTCATAATTCGGGGAAGTATACGGCCGGTCCCGAAATCTATATGGTGTGGTGACGATGCACCAGTGTCCGTGTCGGCTAGACCCTATCTTGGTGGGGCACTCAAGTCTTCACCGACACTCACATCGCGTGACCAAGCGCCGACTTGGCCGCTTGACAGCGCCGCGCGCACTCGATAAGAGAGTTGTGACCGCTGAATGGACATCTGTATTCCCAGTTCACGCTCAATCCGGTCTTGTGTATGTTCACCGGAAGCAACCTCAACCTCCAGACACGGATGTAATTGTCGCCGGAGACGTGGTGAAATGCCTTCAGCCGTAAGAACTTGCAGGTCGTACCCAATCGCATTTGGCGAGGGGTCCCAGCACAGTGACCAGTCCGCGCGCCATTTCATCAAACCCGATGAAAGTGGTTCGGATGTCGTTTTGACTGAAGTTGTGAATCCGGTAACTGCCACGTCTGTGATGACCGCTGCGGAAGTCTGGTCGGCAACTCTCCGGTAGTACGCCAGACCTAACGTTGCTCCCCCGCCGGCAACCATTGCAGCTAATCCAGCCACCAAAAGAGAAGCGGCGCCGAATAAGCGTCGGCGCCGCCCAATTCCAGTGGCTGGCGATGGTCGTCTGGAAGCTAAATTACCCATCCGACCAAAGCCTGCTACCACTCGACGCGATTAACGAACTGCCCGTTCACGACCACCCAGTTGTCAGGAATGACGCTTCCGGCCGGGAGCTTGGTGTCCTGAAGCAGAGCCCGGGACCCGACGTAGCTGTCATTGCCCAAGTTCGAGCGAAAGAAGACCGCGTGGTCACCAATGCGGACATTCTTACCGATGATTGTCACATCGTTCCAGGGAGTTCCGCCCCCGTGAACAATCACGCCCTCTCCGTAGATCACCCCATCGTGGGCCTGAATGTGGGAGCCCTCGAGTGCGTGGAACACGGTGCCATCCCCCATCGACGCAATCTTGCCAACGAGGAACGGCTCGCCTTCGTCAGCCCGGATGGAGATATGGTTTCCCATGACCCTGTCAAGCTCGTCCAAGGAATTGCCCATCCGGACGTCACCGATGATCCGATTACGGAATTTGGTGTTTCGCGTGTGAACACCGGCCAATTCAGGCAGGTCGCGGAACGGGTTGAACTTGGTCATACCGGCGTCATAGTTCACGCCCAAGTCACTGTCGTGATCTTCGTCATGCATCCGGCTATAGCCGCCGGCGAACGAAACGTTAACCTCAATCACACCATCCATGAACGTTCGGTCGCCGGCAACGAGAGGCGCCGTCTTTGACATTACCTCAAGCTGCGAATCGACACGCATGCCGGAGTTGACCTTGCGTCCGGACGGGATGCGGACGCCAGGGCCAACGTAGGCCAGGTGCATGACCATCGTATCCATCTCAAGGATTGCGCCCTCGACGACAGAATTGAACCCGACGAAAGATGGGCAATGCTCGTCCGCTGCACCGTGGCCTGTCGCATGCGGGTCGGCATGCGCGTTGGCCACAGGCGCCGGGCACTTGCCCTCAGTTCCCATGCGGGTGCCATTCTTGACTGCGGCCCCGTGAGCGAGGATCGCCATCTTGCCCAGTTCAACAGATGACTGGGATGCATCAATGACGACGTTGTCCTGCACGTTGGACTCATCACCGATGGTGATGTTGTTTGACGAGATTAGATGAGCGAAGGGCCCGACGTAAACGTCTTTGCCAAGCGTGACATGATTCCGATTGGTAATCGTCGCGGTTGAATCGACGAAACTCGCTCCCTCTCCGCCCTCACCACCTGTTGCGCCGGCTATGACGGAACCTAACGCGAAACAACCTGCTAAAAATCCCGCAGCTGTTGCTTTCTGCCAACGGAACGGAGATCGATCGAGCTCACGGGACCTGCGTTTCACTAGTTCAGACACAACTACCTCCAATGGACAGTCTCCGACGGTTACGGCGTATTCTACATATCTGTAGGACTGGTGTCACCAGTACCGCAGACAGGTTCCCAACGGCCCTTGTGCTATTGCCGCGCGTTGGTGTCCCAAACCACCCTAAGAACGTGGTGACCCGGCTCAATCGCGCCAACGGTAAGCATGATGTCTGCGCCGACGACACCAATTTTCCACGGCAGAGGCAATGGTGTGCCGTCAACGCTGACGGAGGTTGGCGTCTGATCGCTGGGCAGGCGGATTGAGAACCATCCCGGTGCTGGGTGGTTCGTCTCAATCACGGCAGTGAGGACCAGTGACCCCTCCAAACGCCTGATTCGCTGCCCGAAGGCCAAGAACCTGCCTGTCCCATTCGCGTCCGGCAGGCGTATGCGGGCCTGACCGTTCAAGCTTCCCAGCCGAGGGGTGACGGCGAAACTATCTCGCGAGAGTTCAAGTCCAAATAGACCGTGGATGACCGCCTCGCCGACTGTCCCTGCGGCCGCCGCGTAGTGACCGCTTCCAGCGGTTGACAAGGGCACCCGTGTATCGCGGCCACGGTCGGGCGGAAGGGGGCGCCATTCCGGGACGTCTTCGGGGTGCGTTTGCCACGCTCGCGATATCGCGGCCAGGTGCGCAAAGCCTGCGTTGCTATAGCCCCGCGCAAACTCGGCCATGATTTGTGTGCCCGCCCACCAATCCCACACTGCTCCATTCTGGTAAGAGCCTGGAGACATCTGTGCGTTCCGAAAGGTTCCAGCTGGGTAGGCCGGAAAGAGCGACACTCCGGCCAGGGGTGATCCTGAAGCTAGTCGGGCGCGCTCCAGAACCGTGATGATTCGAGAGGTTTCGATGTCGTTCGCGAGCCCGGCATATACTGCAATTGCATTCGCAACGCTAACGATTTCGTCTTCATCAAAATTGTAGTGGCCATTGTTAGGGAGCGTTGCCGGCATTCCGTTTGGGCTGGTGTCCACGTGAACGTGGGTCCGGAAGTAACCATCCGCCGGCATCCACAGCGCTTGGTGGGTCCTGTCCCTGAGAGTGTCTGCTTTCCGGTCGTATGTTTCAGCGCGGTCCCTGTCTCCGAGTGCGCTGGCCATGATCGCCATTTCACGAAGCGCACGATAGGTGACTGCCTGGTCATAAATAGAGGCGGTCCAGACCGTTGGCGCCGCGCTTCCGGGAGCAATCCCGTCATCACTTAGTTCGACGTCGCCCCAGTCGGTAGTGTGCGGACGGATGATCAAGCCGGTTTTCGGGTCCGTTCGGCGTTCGAGGACCCAGTTGAGGGCAAGCGTCAATCGGTCGAAAACCCTGGTGCCTCGCACTTGAGTTCGAAGCCAGGTTGTGCCTCCATCTGACTGGAAGTACTGGTAAGCGGCACGAATGAGACTTACTTCCTCGTCTGAAGCAACATTCGCCTTTTCGCGCCGCCTGTCGTAGTCGACCACTGCCGAAGTCGCTCCGGTGCCGGGCCTGGTGGGCCATGGGGCACGTGGCAGGAGGTCGCGCGAATCGAGACTTTCATCACCATCGTCGAACTGGAGTGTCAGAGCTTCTTCGACGACAGTTCTGAGGTGATCGGACGGGTAAGCGTACTTGGCAAGGGCTGCGATGTACGCGCTGTCACGCACGTAAATGGCGTCGTAAACGTTACCGGGTCGAAATCCGCAAACAGGCCCGCTTGCGCCTGGAAAACACTTGCGCATTGCCTCAAGGGTGAGAGACATGTTCCTTGCAAGAGTTGAAAGGGATTGATCTTCGATGAGTTCCCAGCCTGTCGGAGCGTCGGGGTTTAGCCAATGGACCGAAGCTGGTCCACCAACCGCGGATGATCGGTCGCGCTGATCGTCCCACGGGGCACCGCGCCACCAAAGGCCACTGCGAACCGCGCCGTTTATGGCGGGAGCTTGGGACGGATGAGACCCGGAGTCCCCATGGAAGACTGAGAGCCCATCCGTCGACTCGGACCGACCAGCGGTCGGTGATGGGCGCTCGGGCATGCTAGGAGATGCCATCACACTAGGAGAAATAATAGGCGTTGGTAGTAATGTTGATGTTGCACTGGGGGTAGATGTCAAAGTGGACGTCGGAACTGGCGTAGTGGTCTGCGTCAGAGTAGGGGTGGGCGTAATTGTTGAGCTGGGCGTCAACGTTGGCGTTTCGGTCGGTGTCGCCGTTTCGGTCGGTGTTGGTGTAGCGGTGGGGCTCGGCGTAGCCGTCGCGCTTGCGGTAAGCGACGGGCGAGGAGTGGGACTGTGCAAGCCCGGAAAATATGGAGCGGGACCCGGCCTGCCGGGTGTGGTCGTTGCCAAGAAAGATTGGCCAGTCGCGGCATTCCGAACGGTTGTTCCCGAAATGACAGGTAGGAGGGCACCGTGTTGCCAGGCAGGGCGAACTGGTGTCCGGGTGCTTGGCAATGCGACAGGGTTCGTCGAGTACTCACCACCGTCCTCGGCCTGGGTGGCGTCTCCACTTTCCTGATTGCTGCTTCCCTGCAGGTGATCTTCGAGTGTCTTCAGGGCTCCCTGTTGATCTGTGCTCGTGCCTGTGACAGGGTTAGGTTCGGCGTTGGCTAGTTCACACGGGTCTTCAAGGCCGTCTTGGGGTGGGACCTGCTCCAATGGGTCGAGGCATGCCGGGTCAGGATTTGACACTCCAAGGGAGGACACTTCGGAGGAACCGATTGGCGTGTCGTCAGCAAGTACTCCTGAGGCGCTTCCTGCGAAACCAACGATCAGGATCGCCAGTGCCCCACTAAATTGGACTGCGCGGCCCCAGGGTGGGCACTTCCATCCAAACACCGGCGAACTGTACGTCCTGATGCCACGAATACCGAAATGGGGTCATGTGGCGATCAGTGCCGTGACGACCCGAGGCGCTTATGGGCCGATACGATCCGGCCATTCTTGGGCGACTTGATCGAAGTGCGGCCATCAGGAATGCCAGGACGTGGAGGACTGGGTGATCAGTCGTTGGTTCGCAGCCAAAAGGTCATTGTGGGTGATTCCGTATCCTGGCAAATTGGGGAGAGCCGTCCTCATTTCCGTCATCGGCATCACTCTGGCGTTCCCATACTTTTCCGCGCTCGGAGCGGAGGAATTCCACGGTGACGAGACCCATTGGACAACTTCATCACAAGAGGCATTTCGTCTTGTCAGGTCAGGGGAGCTTTTTGAAGCCGAATGGACCGATGAGTTCTATTTCCGGACGCAGCCTCAGGTAGGCAAGTGGTTGATCGGCGCGACGCTTGCGATGTTTGGTCTCACCTCGCATCGGTCATTTGATGATGATGGCCTTGCCGTTCGGCAAGTCCGCGAGTACGACTGGCAATCGTCGCCCGAAGTGAATGCTGACGCGGGGAATGTCCCTGACAGTCGGACGATTACTGTTGGCCGCATTCCTGGCGCGCTTGCAGGTTGGTTGACTTCACTAATGATCTGGTGGGCGGCACGCCGGGCCGGCCTCGGGACGGCTGGGCTCATTGCGGCGCTTCTGCTTTCCTCTCACCCGCTCTGGCTAGCGCACTCCCGCCGAGTTGGTATGGACTCCATGTCACTGCTATTTGGACTGGCGTCCGGTTTTCTAGTGATCAGTGGCACTCGGACCCGACGGACATGGTGGATGGCGTGGGGTGGTGCTGGATTGATTGGGGCGTTTGCAATCGGCACAAAGTACACGGGCGCGTACGAGATGCTCGTGGGTGTGATCCCCATAGCACACGCTTTGAGGCGCAGCGTGAGTGGGATACGGAAACGGGTTTTTGGTGGACTTGCGATCGCTGGTTCAGTGGGTGCTGCGGTCTTTGTCGCGCTGAACCCGTCCCTCTATCCCAATCCTGTCCAAGGGATCCACGAGAGCATCGATTTTTTCGAGACTCAGTCTACGAGCATGCGCGCAACCTACCCGGTGTTTTCGAACCCGTTTCTTGTCGCTCTTGAGATCGTTGATCGGGCAATATGGTGGACTGGTTACC
>BJHB01000170.1:0-6739 GCA_014191415.1 Chloroflexota bacterium | reverse complement strand
GAGGATGACACCGGCAAGTTCGCCCGGCACGTCCACCACGGAGTGGTGTTCCTGGATCGAGATCGAACCGATTGAACGGCCGGGGACGTTCGCCTCCGAGGCAATTGCGCCCACCAGATCCTGGGGACGCACACCGGCAGCACGCCCGGCGCCGATGAAGATGCGGGCGACCGATCGTCCACCTTCGGCTGCACGGGCGGCGCGGGCTGGCGCCTCGCGGGCCTGGGCCTCGAGCCGTTCGGCTTCGACGGCGGCCGACACCAGGATCGATCCAAGTGTTGACCCATCCCGACCGGCGGTACGCGCGGTGTCCCACAAACGGAGGGCAGCAGCGGCGATTGCAGCGGCGTCGAACTGTTCGGAGAGTTCGGCGACCAGTCCCTCGTAGGGACCAAGGTTGCCGGCAGCGATCGCCGTGGCAACCGTCACCTGCGCCGCCGCCCGGCGCTTGATCGCAACATCGCCGAGGGTCGGCGGGCGCTTGCGGATGATCTTCGCCCGCAGGGCCATCTCGATCTGGCGCATAGCCCGTCCGTCACGCGGGGTGACAAGGGTGATTGCCTCACCTTCGCGCCCGGCGCGGCCGGTACGGCCAATCCGGTGCACATAGACTTCGGGGTCCCACGGCAGGTCGAAGTTGATGACGTGAGTGACCCCGGCAACGTCAAGGCCACGGGCTGCAACGTCGGTCGCAACCATCACTTCGACGGCGCCATCGCGGAACCGACGCATGACGCGTTCGCGTTCGGCCTGCGCCATGTCGCCATGGAGCCCGGCGGTGCGATAACCGCGCCCGTGCAACCGCTCGGCAATGTCATCCACGGCGCGACGGGTCGCGCAGAACACGATCGTCGGGCCAGGGGCCTCGACGTCGAGGATGCGTCCCAGGGCCTCACCCTTTTCCATGCCACCGAGGTCGTACGCAACCTGGGTGATCTGGGGCACCATCGCCTGGCTTGGCGTGACCGAGATATGTTCCGGATTGCGCATGAACCGGGTGGAAAGGCGGACGATCGGCGCGGGCATCGTCGCGGAGAAGAGGGCAATCTGCACCGGTGGCAATCCCTCCGGAAGCTTGACGATCGGTGCCTGGTTCCGTGCGGCCGGTGCGCCGGGCATGCAGGACAGGATTGCCTCGACATCATCGATGAAACCCATGTCGAGCATCTCGTCGGCCTCGTCGAGGACAGCGAATCGGACGGCGGATAGGTCCAAGGTGCCCCGCCTGAGATGGTCGAGCATGCGTCCCGGGGTCCCGACGACGACGTGCGCCCCGGATCGGAATGCCTGCAACTGGCGTTCGTACGACTGGCCGCCGTAGACCGGCACGACGCCGAGGTGGCGGAAGCGCGCCATCGCGTCAAGGGCCTTGGCCACCTGGATCGCGAGCTCACGGGTCGGAGCGAGGACGAGTGCCTGGGGCTTGCGGATCGATGTGTCAATGCGTTCGAGGATCGGAATACCGTAGGCAGCGGTCTTGCCCGTACCCGTCTGGGCCTGTCCAATGACGTCGCGTCCGGAAAGGAGGAGGTTGATCGTCGCCTCCTGGATCGGAGTCGGTGTGCGGTAGCCGAGTTCGACAATGGCACGCATCAGCGGTGCGCTAAGGTCGAAGGCAAGGAACCCGTTAGGTGCCTCAGTTTCGGCGATCGCCTGGTCGTCGGCCATCTCGTCCATCTCGGAAAGTTCGACGTCGTCCATCGGCGTCTCGGTCATTCGTTCTGTCGTTACCAAGGTCTGTGTTCCACACTTTCGATCGGGGGACACCTGTCGTCGGTCCGGCATCGTTCCGGAACGGCGTCCAGGGGTCAGTTGATCCGGCGCCATGCCGGTGGTCCGGGCCCGTTGACACGGTCCCGTCAGGGTGCGTATTCCGCCACGAGTGAAATCACCGGGCCAGACTGGCGCACACCGAAAACCCTCCTCGGTCGGTGGACGCGACCAGACGAACGCACGCGTGGAACCGGACCCCGCCTTCGGGGTCACATGGAAGCCACGCATGGCAACCAACGGCACACACACCCGCTCGCGACACTGGTGCCAGCGAACTATTCAACATGGGCATACCGGCCCATGTGCGCGGGTGTCCGCATTCGACTCCGTAAGTGCGTGAGCGCCCACCGGCGCCACGATCACCACCTGGACCCCTCATGGGATCCGGCACGGAAACACCGCTCAACGTGGCCAGTGGATGCGGGACATTTCGATGCCCGCCCGCATCCAGGGTGAATGGTGCAAGTGCACCCACTGTCGCCACAGGCAACGTTCACCCCCCAAATCCCCGACTGGAAACCTTGGTGCATCGCACTCAGGCGCATCCGTCCGGGGCGTCCGGGTCGAACAATCATAGCACGCACCCGGGGTCGCCCGGTCATGCCCGTACGGAGACATGGGTAGGCCATGTATCGTGACCTGATCGAAACCGCACCGATGGCGCCCGGACGGGGTCATGCACAGCGAAGCGCAGCAGGCCATATAAATCGGGCGGGGTGGGGAGCGCAGCGGGGGGTGAAGCACAATGACACCGGTAACTGGGACAACCGACCCGGACCCGAGTGGAATGTTGGCACCTGACGCATCCCGATCTACCCTTGCCATCGAGGCGCCCGATGCATTCCCTGCGTCACCGGCGCGAGAGTGACCGTAAGCGAAGCGTATTTAAAGCAAAGGCGGCGATGGGGAGCGAAGCGAGGGGTGATTGTCGACAAGATGCCGTCGTGGACCGACCCTGACCGCGCCAGCATCGCACGAAGGCTTGCGCGCCGCGCACGCACAGTCCGGGTATCCGATGCCGTGGCGACCGCGGCTCTGCTTGTTGCCCTGCACGCGAGTGGGCTGTCCCGATCAGCCAGGGATGCCGCGATTGCCATCACCGATTCAGTTGGTCTGCCCCGCGTCACGCCCGGGATGCCAGCACCGCTGATGTCGCACGCGTCGCTGTCGATCAGCGTACAAGCCGCATCACTCTTTCTGGCACTCGCGCTCGCGGGAGCAATCGTTTCCATGCCATTCACCTATATCGGTGGGTTCCGTCTGGCGCGGTCAGTCGGACTGGGCACGCAATCAACTGGCGCATGGGTCCGTGACTATGCGGTTGCCTCGATGCTTGGGGCGGCGCTCGTGGCAATCCTTGCGGGCCTGGTGGGGTGGGTGTCGGCCGATGCGCCACATCTCTGGTGGGTCGCTGCCACGATCCTCGGGACCATCGGGACGGTCGTGTTGACCCACTTGGCACCCGTTCTCATCCTGCCTCTGTTCTACAAGGTCACGCCGCTGCCGGATGGACCGGTCCGGGCAAGGCTTCTCGACCTCACGATGCTGGCGCGAACGACGGTCCGCGGGTGCGACGTCATCGACCAATCGCGTCGAAGCCTCACGGCAAACGCCGGGATCATTGGCATCGGTCGTACGCGACGAATCATGGTTACCGACACGCTTCTCGAAGGTGGCTATTCGACCGCGGAGATCGCCTCGATCCTCGCTCACGAATTGGGTCATCACGTCCACGGGGACATGTTCTGGGCAATCGCGGTCGACGGCATTCTGTTGGCAGGATGCCTCGCAATGACCGAGTCGCTCCGGGGATGGCTGGCGCCGTTGATCGGACTGGGAGGCGCGGGCGACCTCGCCGGGATCCCCGCCATGGTCCTCATGTTCGGGGTGGTTTCTGCGCTTACGATGCCCCTGCGTGCCGGGGTTTCACGCTGGCGCGAATCACGTGCCGACTCCTATGGAGTGCAGTTGACGCAGGATCCGGAGGCGTGGGTCCGCACCCTCGAGCGGCTTGGGTGGCAGAACCTGGCCGAGGTCGACCCTCCGCGGTGGATCGAATGGGCCACCTACACCCACCCGTCCATCGCCCGGCGGATTGCTTCGGCACGCGGCACAGGTCTGGAGACACCACCATCCATGCCCGGGGTCTGATCCCCTGGAAGGGACAACGGCACCGGTGCGCAATCCCGCCCCCTCGTAACGGTACTGAACGCCAAGCGGGTAGACTGGGGCGTCCGCAGGACGGCACTCGCCAATCCTGAGCGGGCCTGACGAACACTGCACCACATTTCGGAGGCGCACGATGGTTGACACGGCCACAACAACGACGATCACCGGACTGCCCGTGGCGGGCCTCAGTCCACTGACCACCCGTGTTCCCTACGGCAATACCGGGATCCCAGTCTCGCGACTGTGCTGGGGAACCGGCCTCATGGCGGTCCTGAAGCACAACCTCTCCCACGAGGACGCCGCGGCCATCCTCGTCCGGGGCCTCGACCTCGGCGTGAACTTCTGGGACACCGCTGATGGCTACAAGACCCACCCGCATGTCGGCCACGCACTGAGGCAGGTGGACCGGCACCGCGTTGTCATCAACTCCAAGACCCCATCGCGTGACGCGGCCGGTGTCACCGCCGACGTGGAGAGATATTTGCAAGAGATGGGCACCGAGTACATCGACACCGTCCTCCTGCATGGCATCGAGACCGCCGAGGAGTACGCACTTCGCGACTCCGGGATGGAAGCGCTGCACCGCATGAAGGCGGCGGGCAAGATCCGCGCGGTCGGGATCTCGACCCATCTGGGCACCGGCGAGATCATGGAGATCTGCGCGACGGATCCGCGCGTCGAAGTGGTGCTCACGACGGTCAACATCGACGGGCAGATGCTCAAGGGCACGATGTCCGACCACTTGCCACTCGTCAAGAAGGTCTATGACGCGGGCAAGGGCATCTGTCTCATGAAGACCCTCGCGCAGGGCGGACTGACCCAGACGCCGGCCACCATTCGCGAGGCAATCCGCTACAACCTTGCGCTTCCATACGCGCATTCGATCTGCGTTGGCGTCAATGCCATCTCCGAAGTCGATTACGCCGTCGAGGTTGCTGGCGAGGTTGAAGCCGGCAACTGACCTGCACGGATCTTCCTACGCCCCTGTCCAGCGCCATTGCAGGCAGGGGTGCACATGGTTCGCCCGCCCCCCAACCCCCACCCCAGCCCCGCCTGATGTACATTCGCTTCGCCGCTTCTCCGACATTGCCTCTGGAGGGCGAGGCGTATCGACATCGGGGCGAAAGGGAGGGGCGGCTGGGCGCGGCACAATGTGCCTGGCGTCCCGCTCCCCGGCCGTGAATACAGGGTCACTCACCGCCACCCCAGTCCCGCCTGGTTTACAGTCGCTTCGCTCCGAACCCGACCGCAGGGGAACCGGGAAGTACGTCAAACGATCGGACAGAGACAAATGCGCATCACCGACCTCAGGGGCGTCAGGATCGGGGGACTCGTCTCCGGCGGCCTCGACAGCTGCACCATCACTCACTGGCTGCGTGCCAACGGTGTCGAACCGCACTGCTACACCCTTGACCTCGGACAACCTGACGAACCCGATCTCGAGTCCGTGCGCGTCCGGATGCTTGAGTGCGGTGCGGTCTCCGCCCACGTCATTGACGGTCGAGAGGCCCTCGCCGAAGCCGGTCTGTCGGTCATCCAGTCACAGGCCCGCTACGAGGGCGGCTACTGGAACACCACGGGCATTGCGCGTTATGTCACCACGCGCCTTGCGATTGACGCATTGAAGCGCGACGGCATTTCGGTGTTGTTCCACGGTGCCACTGGGCGAGGCAACGATCAGGTGCGCTTCCAGCTGGCGACGAACATGCTTGCGCCGACCTTCCAGGTCTACGCACCTTGGCGCGACCCGGTCATGCACGACACCTTTGGTGGTCGCAAGGAAATGGTCGAGTACTCGGTGGCCCACAGCCTCCCGATCAAGGCATCGGTCGACAAGATCTACTCCACCGACGCGAACATGCTTGGACTGACCCACGAAGCGGGCCGTCTCGAGGAACTCGCGACCCCGGCAACACTCGTCACGCCTGAGATGGGCGTGTGGGGGTGGGATGCCCCCGACGCTCCCGGCATGATCCGGATCGAATGGAAGAACGGGCGTCCGGTGGCAATCGACGGCGACCATGTCGATCTTGTGGAGGCGTTCCGGCGGACAAACGAGATCGGTGGGGCCCACGGGATCGGGATCGGCCGGCATGTCGTGGAGAACCGGTTCGTCGGGATCAAGTCCCGAGGCGTCTACGAGGCGCCCGGCATGGAAGTCCTCGGGCAGGCGTTTGAGTTCCTCCTGCAGCTGTATCTGGACCGGCGCGCCCGCGAACTGTACGAGACCCTCTCGCGCTTCCTCGCTGTCCAGATCTATCAGGGCTATTGGTACGACCTTGGCACCACCGCGGCCCTCGACGCCATCGCGCGCTACGCCTCGCTGGTGTCGGGGACGGTGATCCTGCGCCTCTCGAAGGGACAGGTGATCTTCGAGGGAATCGAAGGGGTGGAGGATGCGCCAACCCTCTACTCCGAGGACGATGCCTCGATGGAGCGTGCCGGTTCATTCGACCATGCGGACGCCGAGGGATTCCTGCGCGTCCTTGGCGTGCCGGCAAGGAATTTCGCGAACCGCATGTTCCCGCATCTCGACCGGTAGGCCCGACGGTGCGCCACACCCCACCCCATTGCCCCCCTGATTTGAATACGCTTCGCTTGGCCCTCCCCATCGCCCCTGATTTCTCTACGCTTCGCTTGGCCCTCCCCATCGCCCCTGATTTCTCTACGCTTCGCTTGGCCCTCCCCATCGCCCCTGATTTCTATACGCTTCGCTTGGCCCTCCGCATCGCCCATTGATGCGTATACGCTTCACTACCCACCTGCCTGACCCCCAATCTACGGACCTCGGGATGGG
>BJHB01000169.1:0-6759 GCA_014191415.1 Chloroflexota bacterium | reverse complement strand
CGCGCGCACGCCGCCAGTGCCCGGCTCGCCATCAGGATCACCCGGCCGCCTTCCCCTTCGACGTATGCACACTGTTCGTCATACGCGCGCTTGACGTCGGCGATCGTCACTCCTGGGCCCGGTTTCAGGTGATCAGTCCCAGCTCCACACGCGATGCGGTCGACTGCCCCGATCGCACGTGCATCTGCAAGTGACCGGCGGATAAGTGCCTGGCTCGCTGCCCAGTCGAGACCCATTCCCCGTTGGGCAGTGTCCATTGCTTCAGCGACGGAAAGCCCAAGGGACCAAAGGTGGTGGCGATACGCCATCGTTTCGTCCCAGTCGATTGCTACATCAACGGTTGGATCCGAGACCGGGGCCAGTGGGTTTGAAACAACGTGTACCGCAGAGTAGGCGACACGCGTCCGGGATGGCGCGAGGGATGCGAGACGTGGGTCGAACGCCGGAGGATCTCCGTGGCCAGCGTTGTACTGAAAGACTGCCCCCGCCGCGTCTGGAAGTTGCAGGGATGCACGCGTGGTCATGGTTTTGGTTCCTCCAGGTCACCTGCACACAGCCGCCGGGTGGACGGCCCTGATTGTTTCGCGTTAGACGCCGGCGGCCTGTTTGATCTTCTTGAGTTGTTCGGCCTCTGGCGTTGCCTTGTAATGCGGATCAAGCGGGTAGCATCCGGATGGCAACCCGTTTCGGGGTGCCGTGGTGCAATCTGAGAAGGTTCGGCACACCCTTGTTCGCGCGATCTCATGCCCGCCGACTGCTTCAGTAATGATCTCCGGATAGGACAGGACCATGCGACCCAGGCCTACGCTATCCACCCAACCTTGTCGGACTGTCGCCTGTGCGACGTTTGGAAGGAACTCCTGCAAGTAGGAGTATCCGGTGCCAACGAACACCATTTCCGGCGATGCCGTTGCCTTGATCGCCCGAACGACGGCGATCTGGCGTGCGACCCCGACTAATGGATCCTCCGGTGGCTGATACCCATCGGAAGGCGGGAACGCAGCTGGACGTTGGATGTGGGGTACGTAGTAGGGAGAACCTGCGGTCAGGTTGATGAGCGTGATGCCGAGTGTGTGACACAGTTCGATGAACTGTCGCGTCTCGGTCAGGTCCGGAACCAGTGGGTTTGCCGGGTCATGTCCGAAGCCAAAAGGATAGATTTCGAGACCACTGAGCCCGACCGGCATCCCAGGGCCCAGACGTCCATTACGCGCCCGCGAGGCATCTGGCACGAACGGCAGGAAATCGAATGCCGACAAGCGGACTCCAAGTCCGATGGGGTTCCCGTCAGCGCGGATGCCTGCGACGATTTCGCGGAGTAGTCGTGTGCGGTTTTCAAATGAGCCGCCGAACTCACCGGAACGACCCCGGGCACCAAGGAACTCGTGAAGCAGGTAGCCGTGGCAGTGCTTAATGTCGACGAAATCGGCGCCGCACTCCAGGGCCAACCGTGCTGACTTGACGTAGTCCGAAATCAGGATCCTGAGGTCGGCGTCGGTGAGGATCTGGGAGTCGTCGGTTACCCGGAAACGCGCGTCGAGCAATGGATGACGGAAAGCCACGCGCGGTTCAAACGCACCTCCGGGATTAGGCCGGCAATATCGTCCTGAATGGGTCAATTGGAAGCCGATCACGAGGTCATCTGTCTGGCCGTGCGCTTCTGAATGGGCTTCGACGAGAGCGTCGCGCACTTCACGGATGCCTGCAGCATGCGGCTCATCCAGGATCAGCTGGTTAGGGTTCGCACGACCGTCATGGCGCACAGCCATGGCTTCGCAACCCCAAATCAGCTTGGCACCTGAGAGCCCGAAGCGCTGCCAGCGACGACGTACGGCCGGAGTAATGCTTCCATCGGGCGTTCCGTCCCACCCTTCCATTGGATGGATGGCAACGCGATTGCCGATGCGTCTCCCGTTCCACTCAATGGATGGGGCCAGGGGAGACCCATCGCCCGTCACTACTTCGTCATCGACTGGAACATCGACGCCAAGGGCCGACAGGTGTGCCCGGAACTCTGACACCGTTTTGATCGACGCAACCCGGCGGACAGGGTCGGATCCGCCAGACAGGTGCGACGTTTGCACGCCGGTTGGCAAGCGAACGCCCGTTGGGGGATCAACAACCACGTCAGTCGGGTTTGCGCGAAACGGCTCGCTGTCGTGAGGTTCCAGGTTGGTAGACGTTGTCATGGTCTCGCTCTAATTCGTTGGGTTTGCGCACCATGACTGGCAATCCAGTCTGTTGGTGGAGTCGGATCACGTCCGCGTCGCGCGAATTCGCAAAAAATGGATGGTTGGAAGGTTTTGTGGCCCCAACTCGCAGTATTTTTCGACGGGCAAACTTCAATGCCTGTAGGTGAAATCGGTTTGCTGCGGAGGTGCATTGTCGGTGGACGACGAACCTGGGCCTATCGGCGGATCCGCCGATAGGCCAACCGCGAGCCATTGCGCGAAGCAGATCCGGGTCACTTCGGCGCGTTCCTTGAAAGGACCGCCTGCACTTTCGGCATCACTTCCGCGATGGCAGCTTGAACGGTCTTGGTGCCGTCGGCGATCGGTTCCAGGATTTCCTTTTGAACCATGGTGTGCCATTCGATGTAGTCCACCGTCCATGGCACGCCCCGAGCCAACGGTGCCATTTCCGTATAGACCTTTGGCCACGACTTAGGGGCTGTTTCAGGTATACCCAAATTCTTGAGGTGCTTCTCCTGAAGGCTTCCCCGCGCCGGATCGCGCCCAGTTAGCGCACCGTACCGAAGCATTTGTTCATCTTCCATCAGGAACTTCAGGACTGATGCAACCTGCGTCTGGTTCTTGCTGGCTTTCCACGCGTAGAGGCCGTTGGTGAAAAGGACTGGCACCGGCTTCTTGCCCGCAGGTGCAGGGAACGGAACGATGTCCCAATCGTATGGGGAGTTGTTGTCTTTGACGAATTTCTGGACCGCCCGAATATTCCCGGGGTGACTTGGCTCCATGCCGAGCCTCCCACCGTTGAACCCTCCTTGCGGGGGCTTCGTCGGCGAGGTCGAAACTTTGTGTTTTGCTGCCAGATCCGCCCAGAGTTGCAACGCCGTCACGCTTGCACTCTGATCGACAAGTAGCTTTGTACGGTCGGGGCTGAGCATCTCACCGCCGTGAGTACGCATGATTGTGAGATAGTCCCCCTCCCAAGTCTTGACGAGATAGGGAACTCGGGCGTCGTCTGCCGTAGCAGAGCGGGCCATAGCAGTGGACATTTCTAGGAACGAGTCCCAATTCCACTTGCCGGTTTCCCACAGCTTTCCAGGATCTCCGACCCCTGCTTTTGCGAAAAGTGATCGGTTGTACTGTACGTAGGCGTACCCAATGTCATATGGGAGCGCTAGCAGAGATCCTCTCCAATCAAAATTATCAAGGACAGGCTTTGACACGTCTTTGAGATCAATCTTCTCCGTTTTGACAAGGGTGTTCATGTCAGACGTGAATCCACGGGCGAAGATGGTAGGACCGTTCCGCGTGACCGAATACGTGAGGTCGGGTGGAGTGCCGCCTGCCGCGAGTGCGGTGGCCTTCTCTACGAAAGCCAGTGGTCCTATGGTCGCGTCCGGCCCCGTGACGTCGAATTTAACGTTCGGGTACTTCTTGGTGAACGGCTCCAGCATCGTGTTCCATTCAGTGACGGATTGCTGGTCCCCACCTTGGTTGAACATTGCAAGACGAACAGGGGTCGTGCCAGGACCGCTCGCCGCCGGGGCTGGGGTAGCTTGGTCGCCGCCACAGGCAGCGTTGACGAGCGCAAGAGACGCCGCTCCAAGCGCTTTGAACTGGAGACGGCGACTATGGCGAGAACCGCCTGAACCAGAAAACAGATTGCCCATTAAAATTGTCCTTTTCTTTAAGATTTAAATATACTAAATATTATAAAACAGCGTTAACTTCCAGAAGACTTTGTCAAGCGGACGCCCTACCGAAGCCGCAGGGGTTGACCAGGAAGGGTCTCCCAGAGCGATACGTCACTCCACTCTGCCGGGGTTGCTGGACATCCCGTCGGTGGATCCCACCCGGGCGCATATTTGCGGATAAGTTCGGCTGCATTCCGCCACGCGACGCAATCCTTCGCCTCATCAGAAATCGGGGCCCGCTCAATTGCCGACTGGATCACGCGGTAGTCGTAATAAGGGGCGTCGCTGCCGAACATGACCCTGTCTGCCGGGAAGTCCCTCACAATCGCCGCAATTCCCCATGACAGTTCATCTGGCGCTGGATGCTGAGCGATGTCCACCCAGACGTTCTCCAATGGTGCGAAAGCCTCTACCGCGTGTCCGTGCCCTATCTCGTTGCTGCCCACGTGGAGCATCACGAAGTTGACCCCGCTGAACCTGCGCGCAAGAGCCTCAGACGCGGCGATGTACCGGTCGCCGACGTGAAGCATCACTAAACCGCGTCGACTCTCGACAGCTTCCAGGAATGGGTGGAGTTCACCTCTCATGGCGTGACCCGATATCCCAGGATGGATCATGAAGCCAACGAGCCCGTCGTCGTCCATTGATCGGGCGAGTTCGTGGACGCCGGGATCAAGATGCCGAACTTCAACGACGCCTAGTCCAATAGGGAACCGATCTGGAAAGTCTCGACAAGCCTTTGCAACAAGCGCATTCTGGTCACGTGTGTCAAGGACGCCACGCGCCTGCGGACCTCCTGGGGCCGCGGATGGCACCGCAGCTACGACCCCGCTCTGCGATGCCCTCGCAAGGAACTTCGTTGCCGATTGACCGCAGACCGGGTCTCGGTTTATGGTGGTACCGAGGTGCGTGTGGATGTCGATGTACGGACGCATCAACTCACTCCCAATTTCTTGACTTCGGCCGACCGGCGTGTCTCATTCGCACGTCTGGCAGCGTCGATTACCGCTAGGTTGTGGAAGGCTCTTTCAACAGGAACGGGCATTGGGTCACCCTGTGCGACCGCACGGAAGGCGGTGACAAGGAACGCGCCGTGTCCCGTCTGATCAGGCTCAGCGATTAGACCAGAACCTAATTTACCCGCGTGGTCACTGGTTTCCCACCGCGGTACTGCATCGCGGAATACAGAAAGCGGTTGGGGGTCGCCGTAGACGATGCGCACCGCTCCATCTGTGCCGCTTACAGAAACCCACCTGCCCGGGTGGCCGGGTGCGCGGGCACACTATGAGGCGGTTACCTGAGACGCTCCGCCGTCTTCATGATCGAAAAGCATCATAGCCGTGTCGTCGACGTCAATTGAGAACTTGAGCGTCCTGAGGTGCGCATCAACCGAGGTGATGGGAGAGCCCATGAGCGCCTCAACCGTGTAAATCTCGTGATACGAACTATCTATGAGGGCACCACCGCCGTGTGCTCGGGATGCACGCCAGTCGAGATGGGTTTGAGTGGTTGATACTGGCTTGCTCGCGAGCATTTCGCCCCGACCGAGAATCGGTCGTCCGATCTGGCCACTCATGACAATATCCCGTGCACTTCGTACGGCATCCGACCACAGAAGGTTGTGCACTACGGTGTAATGGACACCGTGCCTCGTCACAGCGTCCGCGATGCGTTGTCCGTCTTCCATCGAAACCGCCATTGGCTTTTCGCAGATGACCGAAACCCCGGCCTCAGCAGCATCGATTGTTTGATCCGCGTGAAGATGATGCGGGGTCGCAATTACTACGACGTCAAGATCGATGGAAGAGAGCATGTTTCGGTAATCAGCGTAACGATGTTCTTTCTGTACGCCAAATTGTTCGCCCGCCAACGATTGATTGAATTCGGACGGATCAGCGAGTGCAGTAACCTGATAATCTGCCCCAAGGGCGCGATACCCGATCGCATGGGTCTTCTGGACTATCCCCCCGGCACCGATCAACCCGATGCGAAGCATATGACGTTCCCCCTCTCACGCCCGCCTCTGACGCAGTTCGTACCTTAGCAAGGATGATTGCAGGCGTCAATACGTTGCCGTGGATGCAACGATTGTGGTCAGCGGTTGCCAATCACGCCCGCAATCAGCCAAAATAGGTCAAGTGAGTAATCTGGATGCTGCAACTGGTTGTAATTTTGGCAACTTCACCGAAGTTGCCAACAGGTGGAAGCCGTGATGTCATCCAGCGACCAGAGCCACTCTCCTGCCGTGCTTGGCGACGGTGACACCGTCGCCGTAGGGCAACAACGCGGTCTCGTGGCAGACCGGACCCTTCTCGCGCTTGAAGTGCTCGGAAGCACGCAAGGCGGGCTTGGAGTGAGTGAGCTTGGTCGACGCCTCGGAGTAGACAAGAGCACCTCGCACCGGTTGCTGGCAACCCTTCTGGGGAGGGGATTTGTACGGTTCAGTCCGTCCACTCAGCGGTACCTACTGGGCTTCCGTTTAATGACGTTGGCTGCTGCGGCGGCACGTGATATTGATCTGGCCGAGGGGGCCCGGCCGATCATGGAAGACTTGCGCAATGCATGTGGTGAAGCGGTTTCGCTTGCGATCTTGACCGACGGGGATGCAATGATCGTGTCAAAGTTGTCGGGGACTGGTGTCATTACAGTAAATTTGGGGGTTGGAAGCCGGATGCCCGTTCATGCAAGTGCGCTTGGAAAGGCTCTTGTGGCTTGGCTTCCAGAACCCCTGCAACCCTTGAAGTTTGTATCGGGTGAACTCGAAGTTTTTACGCCCCGGACTATGGCTTCGGTTGACCAGTTCACGGCGCACTTGGAGCTTGTCCGCCTGCGAGGTTGGGCACTCGACGATGCGGCAGTCTCTACCGGCCTTCGATGCG
>BJHB01000168.1:0-6800 GCA_014191415.1 Chloroflexota bacterium | reverse complement strand
GGTCGGCGAGGCTGACGGTGATGGTGTGACGGCCAGCGGAAGTCGGGTCCGCGGTCGGGTCGTGGTGGTGGTCGTCCAAGGTGACGTTGGTGGATGCGGTTGGATCATTGCTCCCGGTGGTCGATGGGGCGGCCACACCGGGGATACGGGCAATCGCCTCTTCCGGGTGGGTGAGACGGTCATCGGGTCCGTGCTGGTGTCCGGCGTGCGCGATCAGGGCGGCGCGGCGCTCGGCAAAATGGTTGACGTCGGACGGTTCACTACTGGCGTGATCGTCAGTTGCTTCGCGCGGAACAAAGACCGAAGGGACGTCGGCCGGATGGATGTCGTGTGATGGCGACCTGAAACCGGCATCAATGATCGCGAGGTTGTACGACGATTCATGCACTCCGGCGGTATAGCGGGTTCCAGGAACGGTTCGGGTCAGGGTTCCGGGAAAGGCCTCGGACCCGAAGCCGATCCGAATCGGTATCCCGGCAAGAAGCGCGACGGCACTTCCGAGGTGCCCATAGCAACTGAATGCGAAGTCGTAACGGTTCGCGCGGAGGATTGCGAGGGTGGCAAGGGCCGATGTCCAGTTGCCTCGACACCGGGCGTGATGGAGTTCGGTGAGATCACCGGAACTCCAGATAACCACGCCATCGATGGTGCCGTCGGTCACCAGGGCTTCCAACAGGGGTGCCTGCAGTGGTGTGGCGAGGACATCGATGTGGGCGCGCCGGCTGCCATTTGTCCCCGTCGTGCCTGCGTCTTGGTGAGGGGGGGTGAGACGGCCACGGAGGTCGCGCAGGGCCGGGATCAGCAGTGCGCCGTCGCCAAGGAGTCCGAAGCGCATGACGAGGATATTCCGTGGTTCGGTTGACGGACGACGCCCGAACCATCGGGTCAGGATTGAGATGGGTTGGAGAAGTGCGCCGATCTTCATGCGGTAAAGGTGGTTCAGCGCACGCTTGACCGCCCCGATTGCCCCTGATTGCAACACGCTGCGCGCACCGGCGCCCCCCACTGCCCCTGATTGCAATACGCTGCGCGCACCGCCCCCCACTGCCCCTGATTGCAATACGCTGCGCGCGCCGCCGCCCCCCATTGCCCCTGATTGCAATACGCTGCGCTTCATTCTGGCGAAGCCTCGTCGCGTTGGTTGGCGGAGGCGTTTTTGTTGGTGGTGTCGTCGGTGGCACGCCAAAGTGCGTCGAAGCCACGCATCACCGCTTCAACCGAGATGGCATCCATGCAAGGGTACGTTGAAGATGGGAGTGTGGATGTTGCCGTGGACGTCCCAACCAATCCGGCCCGGTCCCGACTTTTCTCGTTGAAGGACGCGTCGCTTGGCCATTGGTCGCGAGGGGGCAGCGACAGGCGGTGACATGGTGCACAGGCGCGTGCCGATGAGACGTGGACGACGGGCACGTTGTGGATGTCCCGCAGAAGCCGACCCGTTGGCGGGATCGGCAAGGGGTCTATGCCGGTCCACGCGCCCCAAACGGCAGCGTCGGTGGGGCCGAAAAGGCGCAGGGTCGGCACACGCTGTGCGGCTGCGAGATGGATCGCGCCGCTATCCGGTCCCATAACCAGGCGCGCGCGCGGGAGGAAGGCACCGAGGGCACCGAACCGGACCATTCCGGCGAAGGAGAGGGGACGGACCGGGGCCGTGCATGCCCGGATGATTGCTTCGATTTCGGGGCGATCGGAGGCGGTTCCGGTCAGGATGACGCGCGCCGGATAGGTTGCATGGATCCGGTCGATCACGGTCGCCCACCGGTCCGGAGACCACCGCTTGACCGCGGCGCCGGGAACGGGGTGAAGGACCACGAGATCCTGAGTGGCATTCTCAAGCCTGATGTGCGGTCCTTCCGCTCCTGAGGTCCCCGAAGAGTTCGCCTCCGGGGGAGGGATTTCTTGGTGGCCGTTGAGGGAGGACCATGCGCGATCGGCCTCGGCAATTTCGGTGGTGCTTGGGTCGTAGCGAAGACGGAGTTCCGACGATGGGGCATCGCGCCATTTCCGTGCGGTTGGCATCTGTTTTGCAGATGACGATGACACAGGGCGCAAGGCGGCGGTGGAGACGTCAATGAGATCCAGAAGGACCGCTGCGGTGTTTCGGCGAGGCAGACCTCGTGTCCACGCGCCGATGGGAACGTGGTCCATCGGGATCGTGTGTGTCAGGAATGCGGTTGCATCGGGAGTTGCCGTCCCGACACGCACCGGTATCGCGGCGCGGGCGACAAGCGCTGCGCCCCAACCGAAGTCGGTGGATCCGATGATCGCGGCGTCGAATCGTCCCCGAAGCCGGTCGGCGGTGAGGCGAAGCAACCGGTCGGCGCGCCACATTCGGATCGCACGCGTCGCGATATCGCGGATCCGGGCGACTGGCGCAGCAAGGGTGATGTGGAACCCCCTCCCTCCCCGCCCAGGTGGGGGGGGGGAAGCGGTGGTGCGGTCAAAGGCGGGAAACCGGCAGATCTCAACCGCGTCAACGTGGGGGCAATGATCGGCGACGTCGCGCCCCCATGGCCCGGCGAGGACCGTGATTGTGGCGTCACCCAGATTGGCGCGTAACCACGCGAGGGCCGGTGTCGCGATGATGAGGTCGCCGAGATGCCCGGGAAGGATCACGAGGACGCGCGGACTGGCGGACATCCTGCTCCCGGTGTCGGGCGCTCCGGTTTTCGAGGGTTCTCTGGTGTGGCTCGATGGACGTATCGAGATGCGCCGGAATAGGGCGCGTGCCGATGATCTGGCCCGGGTGCCCGGTTCCTGGCTCGCCAACAGCTCGGCGCGGACAGGCGGGCAGAATGACTCCCACGCCGCCAGCGTTCCGGGTGGGAGCCCGGGTGGGGTACTGCCCAGGCCGGGATTGTCGGGAGGCACAATTGTCATGATGTCATGGCGGTCACGATGTGCCCGACCTCCCCGCACCTTGTTGAGACGCGCATCGTTTGGCCCAACGCACTATTCCCGCATTTCAGGGATTGCCTGCCGTGCGAACGGACGACACCTCCACTGGGGTGCCACCGCTGATCCGGGCCACGTGAACAGTGACAAGGATTGCGGTGATGAGGTTGACCCGTGGGTACCATCCCAAGGAGACACGCACTCCCCAAGGGAAATGCAGGACGGAGGAGGTTACTCATGGATCGGACGGTCTACACGGGCTGCTATGGCAACGAGGAAGATGGGCAGGGGGTTGGCGTCTGGCGACTTGACGGCGCGACCGGCGCGCTCCACCACGTGCAGACGGCACCAGTCAACAGTCCATCGTTTGTTGCGCGGCATCAGAATGGACGGTTCCTCTATGCCGTCTGTGAGCGTGACGGTTTCCAGGGGACGCCTGACGGGGCGGTTGCGTCGTTCGCGATAAATTCTCACGATGGCACATTGACCGAAATCGGGAAGGTGCGTTCGCACGGAACTTCGGCGTGCCATCTGACGGTTGACCCATCCGGGACGCATGTGATCGTCACGAATTACGGTAACGGGCGCGTTGCGGTCTTCCCGATCGGTGCCGACGGTGCCCTGGGAGAGGCGACGCACGTCGTTCAACATGAAGGACGCAGCACGCACCCGGACCGCCAACACGGGCCGCACGCGCATTACGTGATGTTTGATCCATCCGGAAGGTACGTGATGGTCTGCGACCTCGGACTGGACAAGGTGCTTATCTATCGCCTCGACACCGAGACGGGACACCTTTCGCCGGCCGATTTCCCGTACGCGCAGATCAGCTCGGGCGCGGGTCCCCGCCACATGGACTTCACGCCGGACGGCCGGTTCGCGTACGTGGTGAACGAGGTCGGGTCGTCGATGTCGGCGTTCTCATGGGATGCTGATCGCGGGGCGCTGGTGTACGTGGATACCCACACGACCATTCCGGTCGACTTCCACGAGAACACATCCTGCGCACAGGTGCGGGTACACCCCAATGGGCACTTCGTGTACGGGTCGAACCGAGGGCATGACAGCATCGCAATCTTCGGCATTGACCAGGCATCGGGCCGGTTGATCCCGCATGGCCAGGCATCATCCGGTGGGAAGACCCCGCGCAACTTCACGCTTACCCCTGATGGTGCGTGGCTTCTGGCGGCGAACCAGGGGAGTGACAACATCGTCACGTTCCATGTGGACGCCAAGACGGGTGCGTTGACCGAGGCTGGCCACGTGGTTCACACGAACAAGCCGGTCTGCATCGTGGTGGTTTAGTCGCGTGACCGGGGGGTGAGGCAAATACTCCCCACCCCCAACCCCTCCCCCGTTGCGACGGGTGGGGGGCGCTTCCTCGGTGCTAGACGACGCTGAGGTCGATGTCGTCGCGCCGGGCGCTTGCCGGGCCTCGCGACTCGCTGCCCTTCATCTGGCCGGATGCGTAGTCGAAGACATCCTTGACGTAGACGCGAACCCCGGAACCAGGTGAGGATTCCTTCCAGACGAGGTCCTGGGGTGTCGTGCCCGGCTCCATGAGGGGATAGACCTGGTTCTTGGTGGGAAGCATCACCTGGATCATGTAGGGGCCACTCCTGTCGAACATCCGCCGGACAGCCTCGCGGAATGCTTCCTTGGAATGGACGCGTTCGGCGGGAATGCCGTACCCGGCGGCGGTCGCGGTGAAGAGTGGCCACTCGGTATGGGCGAGTTCGTTTGTGGCGGAGGCCAGGACGTTGGCGAGGTCGTCGGCCGTCTCCGCGCGGTTGAGACCTTCGACGATCATCTGGCGGTACGCTGCGACATCGACTTTGCTGACGGTCCGACCACGACGGCGTTCGCTGGTCATGTCGCGACCTTCAAAGAAGAGGCCGTGCCAGTTGGTGACCATGCCGAGGGCGGCATCGTCGAAGAGGATGATCTTGACCGGGACCTGATACGCGCCAATGGTGTCGAGTTCGTGCGAAGACATCACGAACCCGCCGTCGCCGACGCACGCGATGATCGTGGCATCAGGACGTCCGTAGGCAGCGCCGACGGCCAACGGGAGGGCGCAGGCCATGCTGCCCATGCCACCCGACGTGATCCACGAACGTGGCTGCGTCGCCGGGAACCACTGCGCGCCTTTCATCTGGTGGGTGCCAACATCGAAGGTGGCGACGACTTCGTCAAGGTGGCGGCCGTTGTCGGTGATGGCCGACACCATCTCGGCATAGACCCACTCGTGGGAGAGTTCCTCGGACGTGGCATCGTCGTACGAGGCGAACGGAAGTTCGGTCCGAAGTTCGGCCAGTCGGGCGTGCCACGTTTCCCGGGAGGCGACAGTTCGGGATTCAAGCGCGGCGAGGACACGAAGGATGGTGTCGCGGACACCTGCGTGGATGGCCAGGTTCACGGGACGCACGCGGTTCAGTTGCCGGCTGTCGATGTCGACATGGACCAAGGTTGCATCCGGGGAGAACTCTGCCGGACGCGCGCCGACAACCCGGTCGTCGAAGCGGGCACCGAGGGCGACTGTGACATCAGCGAGGAATGGCGCGATATTGGCAACGACGGTGCCGTGCATGCCGATCATGCCGAAGTTGTTGGTGTCGTCGGTGGCGAGGATGCCCAAGCCGTGGACGGTCGTAACCACCGGGATGTTGTAGCGGTGGGAGAGGGTCCGGATGGCCTCGGTGGCGTCGTCGATGACGCAGCCGTGCCCACAGTAGAGGACTGGCCGGTCGGCGGATGCGAGGAGGTCGGCGAGTTGCCTGATCTGCTCGTCGGAAGCCTGTGGGGTGGACCAGTCGTGGCGGGCGATGAACTCTTCCCACGGACGCATCACTGACGGCTTGATCTGGATGTCCTTGGGGAAGTCGACGAGGACCGACCCGGGGCGTCCGATCATGGCGGCGTGGTAGGCCGCAACGAGTGCGGGTTGGACCTCTTCCGGCCGCTCGGGTCGGAAGCTGGCCTTGGTGGCCTTGCCATGGGTGATGGACACGATGTCGATGGCCTGGAAGGCTTCAGGCTCGGCGGTCGTCGCGGTGTTTCCGGTGAGGGCGATCACGGGTCGGCTGTCACGGAAGGCATCGGCCAGTCCGGTGATCAGGTTCGTGGCGCCGGGGCCGGAGGTGCCGGTGCACCAACCCGCACGGCCTGTTGCGGCCGCATATCCCTCGGCCTCGAACGCCGCACCCTGCTCGTGTCCGGTGAGGATGTACCGGAAGCCACCATCGCCATGTGCGTGGGTGAGTGCGTCATTCAGGGGCAGACTTGCTCCACCGGGGATCCCGAAGACGTATTCGGCACCAGTGAGGCGCATGAACTCGGCGGTCATGTCGGCGCCGCTCAGGGACTGGCCGTAGCGCGTCGTGCCGGGGAGACCCGGCTTCGCAAGACCCGGGAAGAGGCGGGTGCGCAAGGGCGTCATGTCGGTGCCGTGGGAGGCACTGGTCTGGTCCTGGGCGGGTTCAATCGTCGTAGTCATGGCCGTGGGTCCCCAACATGTGTCGTTATGACCGCGGTCGGGGAGGCGCATGAACTGGTGGGACGTCCCGCCGTTCATCGCCGACCCGGAGGTCGCGGTTGGGACGGGGGCACAAAAAAACGCCTCCGTCCGGTTCAGGGACGAGAGGGAACTCTCGCGGTACCACCCTGATTCCGACACGCGTCACCGCGCGAAGGCACTTGCGGGCGCATTCCTGCGCCACTATCACGATAACGGGTGACACCGGCCCGGTCTCTGTCCTGAGTAGTCCCGTCCGGTTCCTCCATGGTTGCACTCGTCACAGCGGACGTGCGCGGCACTCACGGGGATCGCAGGGCGAGGCTCTGGACTTTGGCGGACAGCTCAGGAGGGACTTCGTTTCTCCCGCAGCACCCGCTTGCACCGTACC
>BJHB01000167.1:0-6803 GCA_014191415.1 Chloroflexota bacterium | reverse complement strand
TCACAGGTCCGTGTGCGTGACCTTGCGACGGGGCATCGCCTTGTCTATACGGGCGACTTCAAGTTGCGCCCCTCGCTCACGTCACCCAGTGCGCCCGTTCTCGAGTGCGAGACGCTGGTCATGGAATGCACGTACGGTGCACCGCGGTTCACTTTTCCGCCAACCGAACAGGTCGTGACGGAGTTGATTGCCTGGGTGGGTTCGGTAATCGCTTCGGGGAACATACCGGTGGTCTGTGGCTATGCGCTTGGGAAGGCCCAGGAGGCGATGGCGGTCCTGCACCAAGCAGGGCACTTGGTGGCGATTCATCCAAGCATCGAACCGTACGCGGAAATCTACACGCGCCACGGGGTGGACCTTGGGCAGTACGTGGTCATGTCACCCGATCCGGGTTCGCTGTCAGGTTCTGAGGGACGGGTCATCGTCTGCCCGCCCCAGCATGCGCGTTCCATCCGTGAGGCGATGCCCCGCACCCGAATGATGATCCTGACGGGGTGGGCGATTGACGGAGGTGCTCCGGGACGCCTGCCTATGGGCACGGCCCTCCCTCTCTCGGACCACGCGGGGTTCGACGACCTAGTTGAATACGTCCAGCGGGCGCGCCCAAAGATCGTCTACACCGTCCACGGCAACGGCGGCTTCGCGCAACACCTGCGTCGGCAAGGCATCGAGGCGCACCATCTGGGTGCGTGACCGAGCATCGTGTACTCGTGAAACGGTTGGTGAGGCACTGGTCCTTGATCAGTCGGACTGTTCGATCCGGTCCCGCAGGAGCTCCAAGGCGACGAGGGTCGCGCCCCGCTTGTAGGCAGATCTGTCCGGTGAGGGCACGAGGTGTTCCTGCCACTGGACACCCTCGCCGTCGGCAGCCAATGCGTGCTCGCCTTGCCCGATGATGGAGATGATTGTGGCGCCGGCTATGGCATCGGCTATCTCGCCATCGACCCTCAGGACACCGACAGGGTTTGTCTGCGGGGCCCCGGGGACTGGCTCGGTGCTTTTGGCAGGTTGTCGGTTGTCGGCAAAGCCAGTTATGGCGATTGACCAGTCGGTGTTGAACATTCGTCGAGTGAGACGCGCCATCTGGACGGTTGCCTCGACGCTGATGGACCCGTGGTCCTCGATGGTTTCCGACGCGACGCGCAGGAGCAGTTGCTTGGCGTAATCCGTGTAACTCACGATCCCAGCCCGGAACCATGCTGACGCGCCTGGTTGCTGCGTCAGGACGTGTGCGAGGTATCCGCCGGTTGAGCCTTCGGCGACGGCAAGCGATTCACCTCGCCGGACGAGCGCCTCGGCAATGGCGTGGGCTGCAGCCGTGATGGCCTCATCGGTAGGCGGGTCAATGTCATCAGGCATGGGCCTGATCGGTGTGATGTTGGTGCTTGCCACGGCGACATCCGACCTTGGTGACGGCAATTGGTCAGGCGCCCGTCACGCCTCTAGGATACGTGCGGGGGGTGCACCCCGACCCCCAGCTCGTCTTCGGTTGGGAGCGCTGGATCATCTGCAGCGATGACGCGATAACTCTTTCCCGTTGCCTCGTCGAGTTCGACATACCCGGCATCCTCGAGGTCATCCATGAGTTTTGCGGCTTTCGGGTACCCGATGCCAAGTTTCCTTTGGAGGAAGCTGACGCTGACGTGGTTGCTGGTACGCAATACCTCGATTGCTCGGTCGAGCAATGCCGAAGCCCGGTCCTGCTTCTCGGATGCTGCTTCCTCATCGCGAAGGGAAAGGGCGTCGATTTCACCCTTGCTTACGTAGTTGGGGCGGCCTTGGTCTTTCCAGAACTGGACGATCTTTGAGAGCTCCTCGTCGGAGACCCATGCGCCCTGTACCCGGACGGGGCGCCCCTGATCGTAGGGCAGGTAGAGCATGTCCCCGCGCCCTAGAAGGGCTTCGGCGCCCCCGGTGTCCAGAATGACGCGCGAGTCGGTCTGGCTGGCAACCGCGAAGGCGATGCGGCTGGGGATGTTCGCCTTGATGAGCCCGGTCACGACGTTGACGCTCGGACGCTGGGTCGCCACAACCAGGTGAATCCCGACGGCGCGGGCTTTGGCGGTGAGACGGCAGATGGCCGGTTCGACGTCGTCGGGGGCGAACATCATCAAGTCTGCAAGTTCGTCAATGATCAGCACGATGTACGGCAGTGGCTTCGGCCGGGTCAGCGCGGTCCAGGCCTCGTGCCGCCCATTGCCCGCCGGTGGCGTCGCGTCCTCGGCATTCGCCTCGATCGCACGGTTATAGGCGTCCAGATGGCGGTACCCGGCCTTTGACAGGAGGGTGTAGCGACGCTCCATCTCCTCGCACGCCCACAACAGCACTTTCCCAGCTTCAGCGAGATCGGTGACAACGGGATACCTGAGGTGAGGTATCCCCTCGTATTCGGCAAGTTCGACCTGCTTGGGGTCGATCATGAGGAGGTTGAGTTCATCGGGTCGGCAATGCGAGAGCAGTGAGGCGATGATCGTGTTGACGCACACAGACTTCCCGGCGCCAGTTTGGCCTGCAATCAGAAGGTGAGGCATCCGTGCCAGGTCCCCGACACGAGGACGTCCGTCGACGTCGCGCCCGAGGGCGACCCGCAGACGACCCTTGCTTTCGGTGAACTCGCGTGTCTCGAGCACTTCGCGCAGGCCAACCGAAGCCGCCCGGTCGTTCGGGATCTCAATCCCGACGAACGGCCGACCGGGAACTGGGAGTTCAATCCGCAGGGTCTTGGCGGCGAGACGCAATTGGAGGTCGTACTCGTATCGCTTGATGGTCTTGACGGGGACGCCATCCCCCGGAACAAGGGAGAACTGCGTGACGGTCGGGCCAACGCGCGCTTCCCGAACCGTGACTGGGATATTGAAACTGAGAAGGGTCTTCTCGATCGTTGCGGCCTTCTCGGCGATTTCGTTGTCACTCATCTGCTGCGCGACCGACACGGACAGCAATGACAGTGGTGGAAGTTGCCACCGCTCCGGCCATGGAGCCGGGTCTAGCGGTGACCGGGTCGAGGGTTCGGGCGTGGCGGTCTGACCGGACGCGTCGGGACGCACCTGTTGATTGCCGGTCTGGATAATCAGTGATCGTGGTCCGGTAGCTGCATCCGAGGCCGGGCTGACCGAAGGGCTGCGACGTCCACGTGGTGATGCTGCGGGTTCGTCCGGGGGTTGTGACCGGTTACGGGAGGGGCGTCTTTCGGCATCTTGATCAAGTTCGGGTTCGTCCGTCACTGCCGAGGGCGCAGAATTGCGGCTTTCGAGTAGCTGGGAGATTGTGCGGAAGATCATTGCGAGACGGGCTGCAAGGGCGCGAGCGATGTGTGTGCTTGCCCACACGAGCGTTATCGCGGTGTAGCGTCCGGTGGTGATGCTTGCGGCAAGGAGTTTCCTGCCGAGTGTTTCCCAATACGGACGCGGGATCCCAAGAAGCGCGACGGCACTTGCGGTCGCCAAGGCAACTGCCGTCGCGATTGCACCTGCACTCCCGACCGAAGCGCTAAGAATGGACCATGCGGCCGTTGCAACCGCTCCGGAACCATTGGCGTCCATCGAACTTGATGTAACGCTTGCCGGGCCAGACACACCGAGTGTGCCGACACTTAGCAGGAAACCGAAGCCACCGGTGAGCCGCATGATGACCGGACGGCGCCACGCGATCTCTCCGATGGCGATTGTGGCACCGACCGCACCGAACAGCACGCACCATGGCACGGTCAGCCACCCGAAAGCTTGTTCGAGTAGCTGCGCGAGTGCGCCGGTTGCGGCGCCATCGGGGGACAGGATTGCCAAAGACCCGTAGGTGGCGGCGAGCACGATCACACCACCGGTGAGGCGCACGGCTGTCAGCGGACTGACGGTGAAAGTCGGCACTGAACCAGGGCGTCCCTTGGGTGGCGCATCTCGTTTCGCGGGGGCACGGGTACTCGGCGTGATGGTGGTCGTTCGGCCCGACACGATCCTGGGTCCCTCCCGTTTCGGCTCGTCCCTCGAACCCGACCCCACGCGAGCACCCAAGAGAGGTACGGCGATGGGACTAGCTTTCCGGTAGTTGCGGGAGGAGTCGCGTGACCGTGGCGATGGCGCGAGCAAACTCAATCCCGATACAAGAACGGATGCAAGGTCTTGATGTCTCAGGACCAGGAGGACCCTACAGGGGCGGGTGGATGACCCTTGGGAACGGGCTCCTCCAGGGTCGGGTTGGTTCCGAAGTGACGCGCGAGGGCGAGGCATGCACCCACTTGGATTGGCCTGCAAGGGCGCCGGCGCTGCCGATGATTGCTCACCCGTGAAGCGACGGCACCTGAAATGGAGGCTTGGCCACCATCCCCGACATCCTGCTCCCGTTGCGACCGGGGCAGGGGGCACCTTTGACTAGATTTCCACAATCAGAGGAAGGATCATTGGTCGGCGGCGGGTCTGATCGTAGACATACTTCGACAGCGCGTCACGGATGCGGTTGCGGACGTCAGCCCAGTTGACAGAAGGCACCACACCGACACCGTCGTCATCGGTTGATGCGAAGGGTGATGCCCGGCGGGTGGATTCGATGGCCGTGACAACCTGTGCGCGGGCCTGTTCAACCAATTCCTCGACTTCACGCATGTAAACGAAGCCTCTGGTCACGATTTCCGGACCGGCGATCAGGCGTCCGGTTGCACGCTCCACGGTCAACGAGACGATTAGTACGCCGTCCTGGGCGAGGACGCGCCGGTCGCGCAGGACTACTTGCCCGACGTCGCCGACGCCCAGGCCATCCACGAACACGTAGCCCGCCGACACGTGTTCGGCAACCTCCGCATGGTCGGGCCCGATTTCGAGTACGTCTCCGTCCTCGATGACGAAGATATTCTCGGCCGGCAGTCCCATGGTCTGCGCGAGACGGGCGTGCAGGATCAGGTGGCGGTACTCGCCGTGAACTGGCACGAAGTATTTCGGCCGGATCAAGGAGATCATGAGTTTGAGTTCTTCCTGGCTCGCATGTCCGGAAACATGAACCAGTTGGTCATGCCCCCAGACGACATTGGCGCCAAGCCGGAAGAGGTTGTCGATGGTGCGGCTGACCAATTCCTCATTGCCTGGGATCGGGGCGGCTGAAACGACGACCGTGTCACCGGGAGCGATCTGGACCTGGCGATGGTCGCGGTTTGCGATCCGGGCAAGTGCGGACGTCGGCTCGCCCTGGCTACCTGTCGTGATCAGCGCAATGTCCTTGCCAGGCATGGAGTTAACCATCGCAAGTTCGTCAGGACGCAAGAGAACACCGGCGGGTGCAGTCAGGTAGCCAAGTTCCTGGGCGATCGCAACGTTCTGCACCATGCTTCGCCCAACGATGCCGACGCGCCGGTTGTGCCGGAAGGCGGCGTCGATGACCTGCTGGACGCGGGAGATCAGCGACGCAAAGGTGGCGATGATGATTCGCCCTTTTGCGCTCGCGAAAATCTGTTCGAAGGCGGTGTCAATCACTTGCTCGGAGGGGGTATGACCAGGCCTGTCAGCGTGGGTGCTGTCTGAAAAGAGGCAGAGGACACCCTTCTTGCCTACCTCGGCGAGCTTTCCGAAGTCCGTCGGACGGCCGTCGACCGGAGTGTGGTCGAACTTGAAGTCGCCCGTGTGGACGATTGTCCCCGCAGGTGTCTCAAGAGCGACGCCCACACCATCCGGGATGCTATGGCAGACGTGGAAGAACTCGGCGATGAAACGGCCAAACTTGACGGCCTCGCCGGGCACGATCCGGTTCAGGGAGACCCGGTCGGTCTGGCGATGTTCCTTGAGCTTTCCGGCAATGAGGCCAGCGGTGAGAGGGGTCGCCCACAGCGGAGGGAAGTTCAACTGAGGAAGAATGTACGGAAGCGCGCCAACGTGATCCTCGTGTCCGTGGGTGAGGATGACGCCCCGGATTCGATCCAGTCTGGTTGCGAGATAAGAGACATCCGGGATGACCAGATCGACCCCGAGCATTTCGTTCTCAGGGAACATTACCCCGCAGTCGATGATGACAATGTCCTGATCGTCTTCGACGACCAGCATATTCCTGCCGATTTCGCCAAGGCCGCCAAGGGGAGTACAACGAATTTTTTCGCTCATGTTGATTCAGGCATTACGTTGATTATAGGTCGTGGTTCACCGACCTTCGTGGATGGGAGTCGGGTGCCCGGGATCGACGCGTAGGTGGTTGCGCCCCGGCATGTGTTGTCCCGTGCGGGGCTCGAACGGCGGATACCATCGCTCCTGCGTGCCGAGCGTTTGGCACGCGCACCCGTCGCGCCTTGAAGACGCGAAACCCCCGCATTGGGGAGTGAAATGATCTGTTGGGGAGGCCGGACGCGATGAAGATTGACCGAATTGAGACTTTTCTTGCGCATGTCGGACGACGAAACCTGTGCTTCGTAAAGGTATCGACTGATGAAGGTTTGCATGGGATTGGCGAGGCGTACTCCGTAGGGCCCGACCTTGCGACCGTTGCTGCAATCGATGACTTTGCGTCGTGGCTAGTCGGACAGGACCCGATGCGGATTGAGCATCTTTGGGCGATGATGTACAACGGCACCCGCTTCCCTCCCGGTCCCACGATCCTGTCGGCCCTTTCAGGTATCGAACATGCCTTGTGGGATATCAAGGGCAAGGCCCTCGGTGTCCCGGTGTGGCAATTGCTCGGTGGTGCGGTGCGAGACCGGATCCGTGTGTACCAGAACCCTGGGGGAGGGTCGCCAGAGGAGACCGCGGAGCGCGCGCTCGCACTGATCGCTCGCTATGGATACACGGCCCTGAAGATCGGACCTCATCCGGCGGGGTCTGACCAGATGCCTTGGC
>BJHB01000166.1:0-6810 GCA_014191415.1 Chloroflexota bacterium | reverse complement strand
CGCCCGAGTCGTCTCGCGAGGCGTCGGTCCGGGAGGTGGTCGCACGACGATCACCTGTGTGGGCAGGGAAAGTCCAGCCACCTGCAACGATGGCGGGAAGATCCGGCCTCCGTGATCACCCGGGATGTCGACCAACGCCAGAAGGGTCGGTCGCAAGGCACCGGCCCACGCAAGCGCGAAGGTCAGGCGTCCGCCACCGACCTGCCCAGAAACCTCCAGGACGGGAGGCACGGTCAATGCGCGCCCGTCTCGGGTCGTCGCACCCGGCCACCACGCTGGCAGGGCGGAACGTGCATCGGCGGTGTCGCCGGTGCCGGGAGTTGGTCGCAGGAGGTTCGGTGACGCCACGGACGTACCGGCATCCGGTTTGCGGGCCTCAAGATAGACCAGGCTCGATGCCCCCCACCGTTGACGGACATCGTCTAGGACTCGTGCCAAGGCCTCGCGCGGGTTGCCAGACTCCTCCACCCCACCAGATTGCCCCTGATCCGTCTGGGCTTCCCCCCCATTCGATCGCCCGTGGTCCAGATGCGCGTCATTCGCACCGGCCTCCAGTCGCATTGGTGTCGGGGAGGTCATGCCATAAGTATAGAACAAATGTTCTTTACCATGCCCAACCACGTGCCAACGGGGGTCACCGGAAGAAGCACGCGTCGCCGAACGAGTAGAACCGGTACCGCGCCGCAATCGCGGTCGCATACGCCTCGCGAACCACGCCTGACCCAGCAAAGGCCGACACAAGCATCAGCAACGTCGAGCGCGGGACATGAAAATTGGTCACAAGAGCATCCACAACCTGGAAATCGACCCCCGGATACAGGAAGATCCGAGTCCAACCATGCCATCCGGCCTCCGGCAGATTGTCCCGGGCACCACCGAGGGCACGAACCCACGTCTCCAAAGTGCGCACCGCCGTGGTCCCGACGGCGACCACCCGATGCCCATTCCGCCTCGCATCGCCGATGGCAATGGCAGTGGCGTCGGGCACGATCGCATACTCCGCATGCATTTCATGGTCGGCAATACGGTCGGACCGTACCGGACGGAACGTATCGGCACCGACATGCAGGGTGACCGGAACAACCCGCACCCCCCGGGTGCGCACCGCGCCCAGCAATTCATCTGTGAAGTGCAGGCCCGCTGTCGGCGCAGCTGCGGACCCCAACTCCCGGGCATACACGGTCTGGTACCGCGACGCATCAGCAAGCCGGGTACGAATGTACGGAGGCAGAGGCATCTCGCCGAACCGGTGCAGGACACGGTCCACCGACGAATCGAACCGAATCAGGACACCACCGGAAGCCGTTCGTTCCCCCACCTCGACGGTGACCGGACCTTCACCGGATGACCCCGATCCCGAAACAACCAGTTGCATGCCGGGACGGATGCGGTTCGCCGGACGAACAAGCGACTCCCACCAGACCGACCACTCACGCCCAGTCGTGGTCCCATCGGACACGCCAGATGAGGAACCGGCAATTGGGCGCAGAAGCAGGAACTCGACCCGGCCACCAGTCGCCCGAACGGCATGGATGCGACCGGCAAGAACCCGGCTATCGTTCACCACAAGCACATCACCCGGATCAAGCAAGGCAGGGATTTCGCGGAACGAATGATGAGTAACCGCTCCAGACCCCTTGTCTACGACAAGCAGTCGAGTCGCGTCACGCGGTTCAAGCGGACTCTGCGCGATCAGATCGGCCGGCAAGTCGAAGTTGAAGTCGTCGGTCCGGAGATCCGACTGCGGGCGAGAAGCGTCGAAGGCCGTTGCGGGGCTTGCAACTTGCCCGGATCCTCGGGGCGACGCCGACGGATCGTCCGTCACCATAGCCGAGGTTGGGCGGGTGGCTCGGCTCCGCCGGTTGTGGCCCCTGGGTACGGGATTCCCAGATGCGCCGCCGCCATCTCAGTCGCTACGCGACCGCGAGGGGTACGCTGCAAATACCCTTGCTGAATCAGGTACGGCTCGTACACGTCCTGAAGCGTGTCAGACTCCTCACCAACGGTCGCGGCCAAGGTCTCCAGACCCGCTGGACCACCCTTGAACCTCGTCAAAAGAAGAGTCAGCAGTTGCCGATCAAGATCATCCAGCCCCTCATGATCAACTCCGAGAGCATCAAGGGCGTCACGCGCAACACTCAATGTGATCACGCCGTCGGCCATGACCTGGGCATAGTCGCGCACCCGTCGCAAGAGGCGCAGAGCCACGCGGGGGGTGCGCCGGGATCGCCGTGCAATCTCGGATGCCCCGAGATCCTCAATCGCAATCTTCATCACCCGGGCCGCCCTGACCAACAGTTTGCGGATCGACTCCAGATCGTAGAACTCCAGCCGAAACTGGAGGCCGAACCGGTCCCGCAACGGCGCCGTCAAGAGAGCCGCCCGGGTCGTCGCGCCGATCAGGGTGAATCGCTTGAGCGGCAGCCGCAACACCGATGACATCGCCCCGCGCCCCGACACGATGTCCAGGACGTAATCCTCCATCGCGGGATACAGGGACTCCTCGACAAGGCGGTTCAGGCGGTGAATCTCATCGACGAATACGACGTCACGCGTCCCAAGTTGGGTCAGGAGACTTGCAAGGGCACCTTGATGCTCGACGGCGGGGCCGGAGGTCGTCTTGATCTGCACGCCAAGCTCAGCCGCGATGATCCGCGAAAGGGTCGTCTTTCCCAAGCCCGGCGGCCCATGGAGCAGCACGTGATCAAGCGCATCGCCACGTGCGCGCGACGCGGCAATAGCAATGGACAACTGGTCCTTGATGTTCTCCTGACCGACATAGTCGGCAAGGCGTCGCGGACGTAACGAATCGTCATCATCGTCACCCGTGGCACTGACAATCCGCAGGGAAGGGGTTTCGTCGGTCATCGTGACACCGTGACAAAAATCGGCAAGCGAGCGTCAATCAATCGTGCAAAGGAAGTGCCCGGGCACTTTGGCATGGAAACGTGCGCGACGGGACGGTCTCGATCAAATGTTCGCATGTCAAGCGTGTCGCCGTCGAATGCAGGCAATTCCACGCCCCCACCTGACGACCGGCTGCGGGTCAATCCGGACGAAGGATCGACAGGGCAACACGCACGCGGTCCTCAAGCGGCTCGCCCCGTGTCGCCTCTGGCAAACGCTTGACTGCGGCCTGTGCCTGCGCCGCCGAGAAACCCATCGCCTGAAGCCAGGTCAAGAGATCCGCATCCACGGTCATCTCAGGGTCGTCTGAGATCGGCCCGAGCTTCTCCTTGAGGTCGAGGATGATCTGGGCCGCCAAGGTCCGACCGATACCGGGAATCCGCATCAGTGCCGTCGCGTTCCCACGAACAATGTCGGCACGCAGGGCCGCCGGAGTGGAACCCGATAGAAGGGCAAGCGCCTTCGCAGGTCCAAGCTTGTTCACGGCAAGCAGACGCTCAAACAGCTCAATCTCGGCCGAGGTCGCGAACCCATAAAGAATCAATGCATCCTCGCGGACGACAAGGTAGGTAAGCAACTTTGCCGTGCCTCCAACCGCGGGAAGGGCAGCTGCCGTGGACGCTGGGATAAGTACCCGGAAACCGACACCCCCGACGTCGATCACCGCGATGCCCGGTGCGGTGTGATCGAGGGTTCCGCGCAGCGAGACAAGCATGACGGGATGGTACTTGAGAGGAGCTAAGTGTCCGGCGACGCACCGATACGCGCAAGGCGACCGGCCGCTAGGCGCAGGTAGGTCAGTGCAAGGGCCAGTCCATCGGCCGCATCGTCCGGTCGAGGAATGGCATCGAGTTCAAGCAAGACCTTGATCATGCGTTGCATCTGGGCCTTCGGCGCGCGACCGAAGCCAGCCAGTGCACTCTTGACTTCAAGCGGGGTGTATTCGACAACTGGCACCCGCGCCTGGGCGAGTGCCAGGAGGATCACTCCGCGTGCCTGTCCAACCGCCATCGCGGTCGGCGCATTCCGCCCAAAAAACAGTTTCTCAACCGCCGCCCCAGACGGCTTATGGTGCCGCAGAAGCAACGAGACCCTGTCGTGGATATAGGCAAGCCGTTCAGGCGTGGGTGTCTCCGCCGTCGTCTCGATGACACCGTGGGTACGTGCGACATACCTGCCGTCACCGCGCGACGAACCTGAAACCACACCATAGCCGGTGGTCGCAATCCCAGGATCGAACCCGATCACGACCGCATCACCTACCTCAGCTGGCGAGAGCGGGCCCTGCGCAACAGCCTTAGGCGTGACGTTTCGCTCCGTCTCCGCGATCGGCGCTCCACCACTGGTCGCGGCGATGGTTCGACGCGCACGGGCCGTCAGCTCGTCAAGCCGCGACCCGGTCACTACAGCGCCGCCCGCAAGTCGCTAGGCCGCAAGGGTCGCGAGCAATTCCGGCGTCAGGCAGATGTTGCTGTAGACGTTCTGCACATCGTCGAGGTCCTCAAGGCGTTCGACCATCCGAAGCACTTGCGTCGTCTTCTCGACATCCAGCGTCACCTGGGTCTTGGGGACGAATACCCGGTCGGCAGTTTCAATTGTCAGCCCACTGGCCTCAAGGACCTTGCGGACTGCCTCAAGCTGATCGACTTCGGTGTAAATCTCCACGGAAGTCTCGTCCGGGTTCACATCCACCGCTCCGGCATCGATTGCCACGAGAGTGAGTTCGTCGACGTCCGCGCCATTCGTCGGAACCACCAGAAGGCCACGAGGTTCGAAAATCCAGCCCACCGAACCAGATTCACCCAGATTGCCCCCGCCTCGCGTGAACACATTTCGAAGTTCGGCAACCGTGCGATTACGGTTATCGGTCAGCACTTCCACGAAAATCGCGACGCCACCGGCGCCATATCCCTCGTAGATGACCTCATCGAGCGAGCTTCCGTCATCGCCGGTACCCGTCGCACGGGCAATCGCCCGGTTGATGTTGTCGGCCGGCATGTTCATGCCACGGGCACGCTGGACCGCCAAGCGAAGCCGGAAGTTCGTGTCGGGATCGCCGCCGCCCTGGCGGGCTGCGATGGTGATCTCACGGGCAAGCTTGGTGAAGATCTGCCCGCGCTTTGTGTCGTTCGCGCCCTTCTGGCGCTTGATCTGAGCCCATTTGCTATGGCCGGACATAGTTGTGATTCCCCATGTGCCCGGCCAGGCGCAAGATCGGCGGAGACGGCCGGCTACTCCCGATTATAATCGGGTCACACCGAATGCAGACAGACTGGCAACCCCTGATCGGCAGCAGCTTCGTAAGCTTCCTGTTGTCATTCATGCTCATGAAGGCGTGGCTGCCGTTTGCCCCCAAGCGTCCGGGTGAACTGCTGCTCGAAGTACGCCTCACCTGGATGCAGCGCCTCATGGTGCACCGCACACAGGGAATCATCCTGCTGCTCTATATCGTCCTTGGCAGCCTGCCTGGCACCGAAGACCAGTGGTTCCTGCCGGGCACACAGCCGGCCGGCGTCGCGGCCCTTGCCGCAATCCTCATGCTCCCCCTCCGCTATGTATTCACCACAAATGGTGTGGCCATAAACAACGGGACGACGTGGGGATGGAAGAGTTTCCGGCGCTACGACATCCGCCAAGGCAAGGCACCACTCGGTAGAATCGAGTTTGGCGCAACGTCGACGATCAATCTCGTCGGTCGGCCACTGGCAAAGGGCACCGCACCCGGTCGCACCCTCTACGTGCCGGGGACGTCGACCACCGATGTCGCGCGCATCCTCCGAAAGTGCGTCAGGTAGCGCCAAGCCCCGGAGGCAATCGTGAGCATTCCGCTGATCCCCGGCCGTACCGGTCCGTCAGCCGAGTTCAACGACCTGGGTGTCATACGCCAGAGCAAAAGTCGCCGGCAGTGACGCATTGGTGCGCTCGTGCTCAAGTGCGTGCGACATATGCGTGAACAGGGTGCGCGTAGCGGCAAGTTCCTGGGCGACCGAAACCGCCTCCGTCAATGAAAAATGGGTGGGAGACAAGTTTGGGCTGAGGGCGTCGAGGATCAATACGTCAAGCCCCCGTAATTCGGCCATCGCCTTCGGTGGAATGCCATTGGTATCGGTCACATAGGCAAATGACGAACCGCCGTCTCGTGCGGTGACCCTGAATGCCGTGACGATGTCTACTTCCCGCCCATGCCTCACGTCCAGTGGCGTAATCCTGAGGGACCCATGAGTGAACGGAGTGTCCACGGGACACAGTTCGATTTTCGGCTTGCCTCCACCCTCCGGCCCGTCGGTGAACGCGTAACTGAACCGATGACGCACTTCCCCAAGTGTTGCGGGGGACCCGTAGACCGGCATCGATGTTCCTTGCCGCATGTTGAATGCGCGGACGTCGTCAAGACCCATGATGTGATCGCTATGCGCGTGGGTCAGCAACACCGCGTCCAGATGGTCAAGACGCGCGCGCAGTGCCTGCAACCGGAACTCCGGACCCGTATCAATCACCACGTTCGTACCGTCGTGCTGGATCAGCAGGCATGTGCGAAGACGGTGGTTCTTTGGATCCGGCGAAGTGCAGACATCGCACTGGCACCCGATCATTGGCACGCCATGGCTCGTTCCGGTCCCGAGGAACGTCAGACGCATTGCACGTGCGTCCTTGCCATCAGGCAGCGATCAACCTGAGGATCGTGGGGATTCCCTCAACGAGGAGTTTCCACGTTGCGCCGTCGTCGGTCGAGACATACAGCTCACCGGAAAACAGCGGAAGGAAGAATCGTCCGGTCACTAGCGGATCTGCAACAAGGGCCGGGGTCGGTTGGAAGTGCACCGGGAGACCCTGAACTGGCGTCCACGTTAGACCCCGGTCGACAGTGCGCATCACCCTCGCGCCAGTCCGGTGCGCCTCACG